>JAWFOO010000004.1:0-138107 GCA_032511625.1 Streptococcus mitis
GAAAATCAAAGAGCAAACTAGGAAGCTAGCCGCAGGCTGTACTTGAGTACGGCAAGGTGAAGCTGACGTGGTTTGAATTTGATTTTCGAAGAGTATAAAAACAAGATAAGGAATTAAAATGAGTATTTTAGAAGTTAAAAATCTGAGTCACGGTTTTGGTGACCGTGCAATTTTTGAAGATGTGTCCTTCCGTCTCCTCAAGGGAGAACATATCGGTCTGGTCGGTGCTAATGGTGAAGGGAAATCGACCTTTATGAGCATTGTGACTGGTAAAATGCTGCCAGATGAAGGGAAGGTTGAATGGTCCAAATATGTGACCGCTGGTTACTTGGATCAGCACTCTGTCCTTGCTGAAGGGCAGTCGGTGCGTGATGTTCTCCGTACGGCCTTTGATGAGCTATTCAAAGCTGAAGCTCGTATCAATGACCTTTATATGGAAATGGCTGAAGATGGAGCGGACGTTGATGCTCTCATGGAAGAAGTGGGCGAACTTCAAGACCGTTTAGAGAGTCGTGATTTCTATACCTTGGATGCTAAAATTGATGAAGTAGCGCGTGCCCTTGGTGTCATGGACTTTGGCATGGATACAGATGTAACCTCTTTATCAGGTGGGCAAAGAACCAAGGTACTTTTGGCTAAACTCCTCCTTGAAAAGCCCGATATCTTGCTTTTGGACGAGCCGACCAACTACTTGGATGCTGAGCATATTGACTGGCTCAAGCGCTATCTCCAAAACTATGAGAATGCCTTTGTTCTTATTTCACACGATATTCCATTCCTGAACGATGTGATTAATATTGTCTATCATGTGGAAAATCAACAGTTGACGCGTTACTCTGGTGACTACTACCAGTTCCAAGAAGTCTATGCGATGAAGAAATCTCAGCTAGAGGCAGCCTACGAACGTCAGCAAAAAGAAATTGCGGATCTCAAGGACTTCGTGGCTCGAAACAAAGCGCGCGTTGCAACACGAAACATGGCCATGTCCCGCCAGAAGAAATTGGATAAGATGGATATTATCGAACTGCAAAGTGAGAAACCAAAACCATCCTTTGATTTCAAACCGGCTCGTACACCAGGGCGCTTTATTTTCCAAGCCAAGGATTTGCAAATTGGTTATGATCGTCCTCTGACCAAGCCTTTAAATCTTACCTTTGAACGTAATCAAAAGGTTGCTATTATCGGGGCAAATGGTATCGGGAAAACAACTCTCTTGAAGAGTCTCTTGGGAATTATCCCGCCAATCGCTGGGGAAGTTGAACGCGGTGACTACCTAGAACTTGGTTATTTTGAGCAGGAAGTAGAAGGTGGCAATCGTCAAACACCACTAGAGGCTGTCTGGAATGCCTTTCCAGCTCTCAACCAAGCAGAAGTCCGTGCAGCCCTTGCCCGTTGTGGTCTGACAACCAAGCATATTGAAAGCCAAATTCAGGTCTTGTCAGGTGGGGAACAAGCCAAGGTTCGTTTCTGTCTCTTGATGAATCGTGAAAACAATGTCTTAGTGCTGGACGAGCCGACCAACCATTTGGATGTGGATGCCAAGGATGAACTCAAACGTGCTCTTAAAGAATACAAAGGGTCTATCCTTATGGTCTGCCACGAACCAGACTTCTATGAAGGCTGGATGGATCAAATCTGGGATTTTAACAAGCTAACTTAAGAATGAGGATAAAAGAAATACAGTACCGAATGTGGATACTGTATTTTTTTGGTTTTTAAGATTTAAAATTGTAATCTTTCACCACTTCGATGCTGTCGATTGTGATAGCAGTAGTTGGCTTGTCTTTTTCATCTTTTTCGGCTTTAGCAATTTTATCTACAACATCCATACCGTCAATCACTTGACCAAAGACTGGGTGTTTGCCATCTAGACTAGGGTTTCCCCCTTCTTTATAGGCTTCGATGATTTTCTTTGGATACTTGCTTGTAGGGAGTTTAGCAGAGGTATCTGTAGAGTTTTGGTTGATGAAGAACTGGCTGCCATTGGTGTTTGGTTGACCAGTATTAGCCATAGAAAGAGCTCCACGGATGTTATAGAGATAAGGAGTAATCTCGTTCTTGAAACCAGTTCCCTTGTCTTTAGTTTTATCCTTGTCATGCCAGATAGACTGACCACCTGTACCGTCTCCCTTTGGATCTCCAGTTTGGACCATAAAGCCATCGATGACACGGTGGAAGGTAATACCGTTATAGTAGCCTTCTTTGGCATGAGTGAGGAAGTTTTCAACCGCTAGAGGAGCGAGTTTAGGGAAGAGTTTGATACGGATATCTCCTTGACTTGTGTGGAGAATCACTTCAGCCTCGTCTTCAGCAACTTCTTTAGATAGTTGTGGGAAATTGGCGTTTTCGTTTGTTAAAGCATCGTTTAACTCCTTGGCAGATTGGGCTGCTGCTTTGGAGCTTTCCTCAGTGGCCAAGCTAGAATCTACATAGTCATCACCACGCAAACTACGTTGGATACTGCTGCATCCAGCTAGAGCTACAGTGGATAGTAAAAGAAGGGTTGCTAGTTTTTTCATTCTGATCCTTTCAAAAATTCATTTCTACCATTGTACCCTAAAAGGAAGTGGATTTCAAATGTTAGTGACAAGACAGTTTAAGAGGAAGCCAACCAGAAAGTCGCTTGTTTAGGGGTATCAATACCATAAGTGTACTCGAAGTATTTAGGAAACCAGATCTTAAGAAAGCTCGTAAAGCATCACAATTAGTAAACGTTAATTCGAAAGAATTACTATATTTTAAAAGAGCACATTTTCAATGGATTTTTCTTTTGGCTTAATTCCTAATGAATCAGTGAACTTAATACTAGGTCTCGAAAAGAATTATGTTTCCTCTTGCTGTCTGAGTTCAAAGAGGTCTTCTACTTTCAGATTAAAAACTTGAGCAATTTTAAGAGCCATTTCCAGCGAAGGATTGTAACGGTTATTTTCCAAGTGCAGAATTGTCTCGCGTCGCATGCCGATGAGGTCGGCTAACTCCTGCTGGGTCATGCCTGTGGACTCACGAACAGATTTGAGATTAGTAATAATATTGCTTTCTTTGGACATACTTATCCTCTCCGTTCCAAGATAAGATAGACAACCGAAAAGATGAAAATCAAGGCAGCTATGCTAATAAATATCTGTCCCATGTAAAGAGTGAGAGACCCCATATACCCAATGATAACTGCTAGGATCATCAGTGCGCCTAGTATAAAAACAAACATCAAGCTAGCTGCCTTGGCTAAATTAGCATAAAAGCGTTCGTCCGGAGTTTCCTTGACATTTTTCAAACAGAAAAAACCAAATACAATCACTTCAATAACGAGGCCAATTCCCAAAATCCATTCTTTAATACCAGAACTTACGCTTGGGGTCGCAACCCAAATCCCTACTGTATAAAAAATGCTTGCTGCAAAAAAAAGTATCGTGTAAAGCTTAGCAGACAAGTCAAAAATAGTCTTTCCCTTACTTTTATGACTCTTATGAGGCCATGGTTTCTTATGTAGCCAGCCCCAAATAGCTACAATCTGACCTAACACTGAAATACCAGCAATAACTAACTTGGGTCCCCAACTAAGATTAGAACCAAATAAAACAGTAAAATCAATAAAGAGAGCTACGGCAATCATTGCAATGAGGCCACGCATTTTTTGACTTTTTTTCATGATAGACTCCTTTTTTGTGTTATAAATATATAACACTTAAATTTTATGTTATAAATATATCACATTTGAATTTGGAAAGCAAGAATTTATGTGACAAGGTGGCAATTATTTGAAAAAATTTTTTAATAAAAGCCCTCGATAGTCAAACAACTAAAGAATTCTTTGAAGCAATGCATCGGATTTGGTTTGGATAGTTTCGTTAATAATATTTGATGATAAAGAATTTTTGGAAAATCTAGATACTGTATGAAACTCTACTTTTTTATTAGGCTGTTATAAAGTCTGTCAGAATAAGCGTTATAGGTGTAGAAGTTAATTTTTACAGAACTAAACTTTTACAGAACTAAATTATTCCCCCATTTAGAATCTATTAATTCATATTTTATAAATTAATTAGTAGATATCGTTCTTAAAATTCTTGATATTTCGCTGTTTTTAGTCCAACTGAAACTCATACTTTCCAAACGAGGTCTTAAGAAAGCTCGTAAAGCTAGTCAGTTCTCAAAGCGTTAAGAACCTGCTACAATACACCATTTAATTGAAAGTTATTCAAATTAGATGAAAATTTTTTTCTGAAAAAGTGGGAAAATATTGATTTTAAGAGAATTTTGAATCATATTCGAATTGGAGTTTTTAAAATCATGTTTCAGTAGTGAAAGTTCCAAAGTTGATTCTCCAGATAAGGATGATATCACCTGCCAATAGATTGTCTTCTAGTAGTTCCATATTGCGTTTTGGGACAGGTTTAGGGGCTTCCATATCACTATTAGGAGAGATATAGGGCTTGACAGGGTAGTCCTTATAGATAGTATTAAAAGTAGTATTCATAAACGATTTCTTTCTAATTTTTTCTTTAAGATTATAACCAATTTCTAGTAGTAAAAAAAAATAAAACTCTGTCAAGTTTTTTTCTTGACACCTGCCAGAAATCTGCTATAATAGAACATGTGCTAAATAGCTCAGCTATTTCACCGAAATAAAAAATAAGAAAAGAGACTTTAAAAATGGCAGTTAAAATCCGTTTGACTCGTATGGGTTCTAAGAAAAAACCTTTCTACCGTATCAACGTAGCAGATTCACGTTCACCACGTGACGGACGTTTCATCGAAACAGTTGGAACTTACAACCCACTTGTTGCTGAAAACCAAGTAACTTTGAAAGAAGACCGCGTTCTTGCATGGTTGGCTGATGGAGCTCAACCTTCAGATACAGTACGTAACATCCTTTCAAAAGAAGGCGTATTGAAAAAATTCCACGATTCTAAATTCTCAAAATAAGTTTAAAGTAGGTTGACAGATGGATACGATTGAAAATCTCATTATTGCGATTGTGAAACCCTTGATTTCACAACCAGATGCCTTAACTATCAAGATTGAAGATACACCAGAATTTTTGGAATATCATTTGGATCTTGATCAAAGCGATGTGGGTCGTGTAATCGGTCGTAAGGGTCGCACTATTTCTGCGATAAGAACGATTGTCTACTCTGTCCCAACTGAAGACAAAAAAGTAAGAATCGTTATTGACGAAAAATAAGAAGGGCGGGACGGATGTCTCGCTTTTTTTGCAAGGAGAAAGAATGAGAGATTTAACAGTTAGACAACTAGAGGAATATTTACTTGACCATTACCGACAATCTAGAACAGAAGAAGGGCTTTTTATTAAGCTAGTAGAAGAAGTTGGAGAAGTTGCTGAGGTTTTAAATGGACGCTCTGGTCGAAAAGAGGGCGTTCAGGATTCTAACGAGGAACTAGCAAAAGAACTGGCTGATATCATTCACTACACCGTCGCAATAGCAGCTATTAATCATATTGACCTTACCAAGACTATCTTTGAGAAAGACAAAACTGCAGCCATTAAGTACCAACATGAACGTGATTTGGAAGGATTTTTAGAGAATTTCTAAGAGAATAAGAAATGATTTTTTTCTTATAAAGAAGATTTCACATATATTGGTCTAGCTAGTAAATAGAAAACAAGGAAACTGGCAGTTTATATTATCAAAGTAAGTAATCTCCAAGAGGTAGACAAGCTAGAACTTGTGAGACAAGAACGAGAAAAGCAGGTCAGCATAGCTGCCTCCTTTATAGGCAACGAGAAAGCATTTATCAGCTTGAAAGAGTGATAGAAGGCATAAAATACTAATCCTAGAAATAGCATCTAGGATTCTACTATGCTACAATGGAATGATAGTCTCAAAGAATTATAGTCAATCAATCTTGAGAATAGCTATTTTTAAAAGGAGTAACAGTCTATGAACGAGAAAACAAAAGCTTACCTAGCAGCCTTATCCTTTTCAGCCATCATTGGTTTTTCTTTTTTATTTACTAAGATTGCTTTAGGCTATGCCAGTCCTCTCACAAACTTAGCGCATCGCTATACAATCGCAGCTTTAGTAATGGTCGTTCTTCATCAAACCAAACTTATTAAAGTGAGTTTAAGTAGAAAAGATATTCTTTCTATTCTTCCTATGAGTCTTTTCTATCCGCTTCTCTTTTTTATTTTTCAATCCTTTGCTTTACAGTATATATCGTCTTCTGAAGCGGGAATTCTACAGGCTCTTGTCCCGATTTTTACGCTCCTTTTAGCATCAGCCTTTCTCAAGGAAAAGACAAGCTTGCTTCAAAAGTTCTTTTTATTTTTATCCGTAGCAGGAGTAGTTTTCATCTTCCTTAGTAAAGGAGCTAACTTTGGTACTGAGACTGCTAGCTTTGGCTTTCTCTTGATGTTGGGATCTGTTCTCGCCAATGCAATAAACAATATTCTCAGCAAGTCCAAAGGAGGACGCTATCGGGCTATGGATATGACAGCCGTTGTGATATTTGTTGGCTTCGTTACCTTTAATACGCTGAGTCTGACCTCGCACTATCTAGATGGCAACATATTAGCCTACGTTGCACCGCTCGGACAGCTTCCTTATCTGCTTTCCATGCTCTATTTGGGAATTCTAGCCTCTATAGTGACTGGTAGTCTCTCTATCTATGCTATTGTTCGACTTGGAGCATCAACCGTCAGTGTCTTTGGAAATCTTGGAACAGTTTTGACTATTCTAGCCGGAGCTCTTATCCTCCACGAACCAATTTATAGCTACCATGTGATCGGAGCAACATTGATTATTGCTGGAATTTTAGGCATGAATCTGATGAGAAAAAAGTAAAGATTGCTGAGCAGTCTTTTTCTTTATCTAAATGATACAGAAGATTCAAAATTTTTAATGGATTTAAGTTTAGAAAATGATGATTTTAATATAGCATGATAAAATAGATAAAAAGAATAATACTAGGATAAAGAAGAGAGAGTTTAGAAATGAAGCAAAATGATATAGCTGAAGCTATTGCTTTTTATAACAGAAAACCTGAGACTTTGATACGTCACATTATACCAGTCTTAGATTGTGACTTGGCTGTTTATCATCGTCCTGGAAACACAAATAAAGGACACATTATTTTTTATCATGGAGCTTGTGGACGTAGTCAGATGTGGGCCCACCAGTATGATGCCTTTGAAGGATTTAACCTCTACTTTGTAAATGTTAGAGGACAGGGTGAATCACCTATGAAAGTTGGCCTACCCGACTTAGAAGGTGCTGTTCAAGATGTAGATGCTATTTTGTCCTATTTCCAGTTGGATAAGGTGATATTGGTTGGTCATTCTTGGGGAGGAAATCCACTTCAAGAGTACACCTTTCGCCATCCAGAAAGAGTCCTAGCCTTGGTCATGGTAGATAGTTGGGGACAGCATCGTTACCTATCAGATAAAGAGAGAAATCGCATAAAATATAGTTCCCTTATGTATAAAACGATTCCTTGGAAGTTGATTGCAGATAAGAACTCAAAAATGTGTACAGATAATCCTATCACAAGAGAATTAGTCAAGACGGCAATCATAGAAACTGGGCGAGATGTTTTCTTGAACCTTGGAATCACAGGTTTCTTGGCAGTTCATGAGATAGAAGGATATAAAGGAAACCCTCCTATGCTATTAGTAAGAGGCGAAAATGATTTTCCCAAACACCTAAAAATGATCTACGATGGTATCATTGCCTTAAATCCCAATGCGCGTCAAGTAACGATTTCAGATAGTAAACACCAACCGATGAATGACCATCCTAAAGAGTTTAATCAGCTTATTGGTGAATTTTTTGAAGAAGTAGTAGGCCCGTAAGATAGGAACTATCCAACTTGTGAAAATCTCTGTAACGTGATAAAATAAAGGATAAGGATTTTTAATAATTCATTATATAGAATGAGTGGATTTCTTTATGAAGAGGTTTGAAGTATCTACAGAAATTGGTAGTCTCTCTGTTACTTATCAAAAGCAAAAGAAAATGCTAGTTTGTTTAAGTGGCGCAGGTTTGCTACCAAGTTATGAAAATTTTTCACTTATACTTGAAAAACTTCCTCCTACAATTGGTTATTTGACTATTGATTTTCCGAACACAGGTAGGAGTCCGATTCATGACCAAGCTGGAAAAAATCTAGATAATCTTGCAGATGCGGTTTATGAAGTATTTGAAGAATTAGGGATTTCTGAATATATACTTTGTGCACATAGTTTGAGTGGAATTTTAGCTTGCAAATTGCTCAACAAACCAATTAAGTGTCATGCTTTAGTAGCAATTGAACCGACAACTAAAAACGTCATGTTTGCTGATTTTTCAGAAAATCCTTATCCAGAAATGGAAGAGCAGATGAGGCTGATTGAGGAGTGTGGTCCTAAACTTTATTTTAAGAACTTAACTCAAGCCACATTTAGCCCTGAAACTAATAAAGAAATCTGGGAATTAATGCAAGAAAAAGGTTCAGAGTTGGAAAATCAAGATACAGGATTTCAGATATCTGGAGAGATTACTGAGGAAGATTTTGAGAATGTATCGATAGAATCTCATGTCCCTGTATTTATTTTTTGTCAGCCTTATAGAGAAAAAGAGTACAGAGAATCAGAATATTGGACTTCCAATACTAAACTCATTTTAGGAGGGAATCACCATTATTTACAATGGTCAGAATCAGAAAAAATTGCGACTATTATTCGAGAATTGTCAGAATAAGATGGAAAGAAATAGACTACAGGAGACAAGATGAACTACTTTAATGTTGGGAAAATCGTCAATACGCAAGGATTGCAGGGTGAGATGAGAGTCTTGTCTGTGACGGATTTTGCAGAAGAACGGTTTAAAAAAGGTGCTGAGCTGGCCTTGTTTGATGAAAAAGATCAGTTTGTTCAAACAGTGACCATCGCTAGTCACCGTAAACAGAAGAACTTTGATATTATTAAATTCAAAGATATGTACCATATCAATGCTATTGAAAAGTACAAGGGATACAGTCTCAAGGTTGCTGAGGAAGATTTGAATGACCTAGACGATGGTGAATTCTACTATCACGAGATTATCGGTTTGGAAGTATATGAGGGTGATAACTTGATTGGAACCATCAAGGAAATCCTGCAACCAGGTGCCAACGATGTCTGGGTGGTCAAGCGAAAAGGCAAGCGTGACTTACTCTTGCCTTATATTCCACCAGTGGTTCTCAATGTTGATATTCCAAATAACCGCGTCGATGTGGAAATCTTAGAAGGGTTAGACGATGAAGATTGATATTTTAACCCTCTTTCCAGAGATGTTTTCTCCGCTAGAGCACTCAATCGTTGGAAAGGCTCGTGAAAAAGGGCTCTTGGATATCCAGTATCATAATTTTCGAGAATATGCTGAAAAGGCCCGCCATGTCGACGATGAGCCCTATGGAGGCGGTCAGGGGATGTTGCTGCGAGCACAGCCTATTTTCGATGCCTTTGATGCTATTGAAAAGAAAAATCCGCGCGTCATTCTCCTCGATCCTGCTGGAAAGCAGTTTGATCAGGCTTATGCTGAGGATTTGTCCCAAGAGGAAGAGCTAATCTTTATCTGTGGGCACTACGAGGGTTATGATGAGCGCATTAAGACCTTGGTGACAGATGAGATTTCCTTGGGCGACTATGTCTTGACTGGTGGAGAGTTGGCGGCTATGACCATGATTGATGCTACGGTACGCCTGATTCCAGAAGTGATTGGCAAGGAGTCTAGCCACCAAGATGATAGTTTTTCTTCAGGCCTTCTTGAATACCCTCAGTACACACGTCCCTATGATTATCGAGGAATGGTCGTGCCAGATGTATTGATGAGCGGACACCATGAAAAGATTCGTCAGTGGCGATTGTATGAGAGTTTAAAGAAAACCTACGAACGCAGACCGGATTTGCTTGAACATTATCAACTGACAGCAGAAGAAGAAAAAATACTGGCAGAAATCAAAGAAAACAAAGAATAAAGGAGATACCTATGCAAGTAATCAAACGTGATGGAGAAATTGCTGAATTTAATCCAGATAAGATTTACCAAGCTATCTTAAAAGCAGCTCAGACTGTCTATGTATTGACAGATGATTTGCGTCAAAACCTTGCACAAGTCACTAAGAAAGTGGTTTTGGATTTGGAAGAAGCCAAGGTGGAACGTGCTACCATCAGCATGATTCAGTCTTTGGTTGAGCATCGTTTATTGGGTGCAGGTTACATTACTATTGCTGAACACTACATTTCCTATCGTCTACAACGTGACTTGGAAAGAAGTGGTTATGGAGATCATATCGCGGTTCATTTACATTTTGAACAAATTCGCTAAGAAAAAAGAGTGGGATGAAGCAACTACATCTCACTCTTTCTTAAATCTATTTTTTTGGGCTGTTTGGACGGTTGAAGGGACAAAGCGAAGGCGTTGAATATCGCTTATGCGGATAATACGGGTCACATTTTTGGCAAAATTTTTCACGATAATTTGCTGGCGTTGCTGATCGTATTTGATGATATCACCTGTAAAGCTTGTCTCAGACAAGATAAGGTGAACAGCAGTTTGTTTCTGGATAGCCTCTTCAATAGTGGCTGTAAGGGAGTTGGTTTCAGTATGGTCTGGTTGGTCATGTCCATTTAAAAAGTCATGTATTTTATCTAAAACTTGCTGGAATTTATGTCTCATAGTGGCCTCCCTTCTTTTATATCAATATTATATAAAATTTTCCTAAAATCTACAAGATTTTACGAATAATCAGATGAAAGCTAAAAAAGGAGAAGAAAATGGCAGAATTTACATTTAAAATCGAAGAGCACTTGTTGACTCTTTCTGAAAACGAAAAAGGTTGGACCAAGGAAATCAACCGTGTGAGCTTTAATGGTGCCCCTGCAAAGTTCGATATTCGTGCTTGGAGCCCAGACCATACTAAAATGGGCAAAGGGATTACTCTCTCCAATGAAGAATTTCAAACGATGGTGGATGCCTTTAAAGGCAATTAAGTTTTCAAAATGAAAGAAAAGGATATTGAGTCATGACAACTCGATATCCTTTTTTAGTTAGCAAAGTAAGCCTGATTTTTAAGGCGTTGAAATAATGGACGGCTAATAAAACTAATAGCCAGAAGTTTACCAAGGTCTGGGATGATAAAGGGAAATACCCCCACAATAAGAGCTTTTTCAAATGCCATTCCAGCTAGGAAATGCAAGCTGAGAATCCCTCCGACAAAGACAAGGGCATCACCCAAGAGGTTTGCAAGAAAAATATTGACAATCCCACTCTTGCTGTTGGTTAGAGAGGAAGTAAGTCCAGAGTAAACGAGATAAAACCAAAGATAGCCTGCAGTGGGGCCAACTAAAGCCTGAAAACCAGCTCCACCTCCTGCAAAGACAGGAAGACCGATAGCGCCTAGAAGAAGATAGAGTCCAACAGAAAGTACAGCCTCTCTCGGTCTGAAGACAGTAGCAATCAAGCCGATTGCAAAGTTTTGAAGAGTGAAGGGAACGGGTCCAATTGGAAGACTGATTTGTGCCAAAACAGCAATGAGAGCAGCCCCAATAGCAGGGATAGCATAAACGTGAGCTTTTTTCAAAATAGTTAACCTCTTTTCTAATGTATAGTAACTATTATACTCGAAGAGGAATTATTGTCAACCTATTTATAAATTCAAGGTAACAAAAACTGTAACGGCCGATTTTGCTCACTAGTTAAGTTGGATAATTGTTTTGTAGATTTGTAAGACATTAAAAAAAGAAGCAGACACATTTGTATCAGCTTCTTTTGTTTCGATTAACGCATGGTTACAAATTCTTCGGATGCAGTTGGGTGAATCGCCACAGTTGCGTCAAAGTCAGCCTTGGTTGCTCCCATTTTGATAGCAACAGCAAATCCTTGAATCATTTCATCAACGCCGTAGCCAATTCCATGAAGTCCGACAACTTTTTCTTCTGAACCAGCTGTGATCAATTTGAAACGGGATTCTTGTCTATTGCTAGTAACGGCAGAGTACATAGATGCAAAGCTTGATTTGTAAACCTTGATTTGGTCTTGACCATATTCTTTGATAGCTTGTTCTTCTGTCAAACCAACAGTTCCGATAGCAGGGTGTGAAAAGACGACAGTTGGAATAGTTGTGTAGTCCATTTTAGCAGTTGTTTTTCCGTTAAAGAGACGCTCAGATAATGTACGTCCAGCCTTGATAGCAACTGGAGTTAGTTCTTTTTCGCCTGTCACATCACCTAGAGCGTAGATTCCCTCAACAACAGTATTTTGGTATTCATCTACTTGGATAAAGCCACGTTCGTTCAGAGTCACTCCAGCTTTTTCAAGTTGCAAGCCCTTAACGTTTGGACGGCGTCCTGTAGCCCAGATAACTTGGCTAGCTGTGTGACTAGTACCATCTTCGAAATGAATGGTAATGCCCTCAGCAGTTTTTTCTAACTTGGCAGGGACTTTGTGAGTATGAAGTGGCAAGTTTGTTCTTTCCATTTCCTTTACCAAACCTTCAACGATGTAAGAATCAAAACCACGTAAAGGACGATCGCGGCGAACAAAGAGGTCTGTCTTGACACCAAAGGTGTGGAGTACGCCAGCCAATTCAACGGCAATATAACCCGCGCCTAGAATAGCAACTGACTCTGGCAATTCTTCCCAAGCAAATACATCATCAGAAGAGCCACCTAGCTCAGCACCAGGAATATTAGGAATACTTGGATGAGCACCAGTCGCAATCACGATATGCTTGGCACGAATGAGTTCACCATTTACGCTGACAGTATGAGAATCTACAAATTCAGCATGACCTTCAATCAAGTCTACACCGTTGCGTTTAAAACTGCCATCATAAGAAGAACGAGCGCGATCAATGTAGGCTTCACGATTACGACGTAGGGTTGCAAAGTCAAAGTTAAGATCAGTAGTCTTAAAGCCGTAGTCTTCTCCAAATTGATGGAAAGTCTCAGCAATTTGTGCCCCGTACCACATGATTTTTTTAGGAACACAACCTACGTTGACGCAAGTTCCACCTAGTTTCTTTTCCTCAATAACGGCTGCTTTAGCTCCGTGTTCACCAGCACGGTTCATGGTAGCAATTCCTCCGCTACCTCCACCGATAGCAATGATATCGTATTCTCTCATTGAAAACTCCTTTATACTCTTTTAAATAGTAGAGTGTCATTTTTTGATAGTCATATTCTATCTTTTTTTTGATTTGATTGCAAAAATCTGCTACGTTCAAAAAAATTAAAGAAAAGGCTTGCAAAAAGGAAAAATAAAGTGTATTATATAACTAGTACAATGGTAATAAAAATAGATTCCGAACAATAATCAAATCCCGAAATGTCATTATTTCGTTCTGAACTGTTATTGTTTATATATGGTAATTTTTGTATAATATTGTTAAGGACTTTAAATCAAAAAGGAGTTTCATTATGAAGAAGAATCGTAAAGCTAAAAAGTGGCAATTGTATGCAGCAATCGGTGCTGCCAGTGTAGTTGTATTGGGTGCTGGGGGGATTTTGCTCTTTAGACAACCATCTCAGACCGCTGTAAAAGATGAGCCTACTCATCTTGTTGTTGCCAAGGAAGGAAGCCTGGCGTCCTCTGTTTTATTGTCAGGGACAGTAACAGCAAAAAATGAACAATATGTTTATTTTGATGCTAGTAAGGGAGATTTAGATGAAATCCTTGTTTCTGTGGGGGATAAGGTCAGCGAAGGGCAGGCTTTAGTCAAGTACAGTAGTTCAGAAGCCCAGGCGGCCTATGATTCAGCTAGCCGAGCAGTAGCTAAGGCAGATCGTCATATCAATGAACTCAATCAAGCACGAAATGAAGCTGCTTCAGCTCCGGCTCCACAGTTGCCAACGCCAGCAGGAGGCGAAGGAGCTGCAGGGCAAACTCCAGCTCCAGTCTCAGGAAATGCAGTGTCATCTATTGATGCGCAACTAGGTGATGCTCGTGATGCTCGTGCAGATGCAGCAGCACAATTAAGTAAGGCTCAAAGTCAGTTGGATGCCATGACGGTTCTCAGTACCTTAGAGGGAACTGTGGTCGAAGTCAACCGTAATGTTTCTAAATCTCCAACAGGAGCTAGCCAAGTAGTCGTTCATGTCGTAAGTAATGAAAACTTGCAAGTTAAGGGGGAACTATCTGAATATAACCTTGCCAACCTCTCTGTAGGACAAGAAGTAACCTTTACTTCTAAAGTTTACCAAGATAAGAGCTGGACTGGTAAGATTAGCTACATTTCTGACTACCCTAAAAACAATGGTGAAGCAGCAAGTGCAGCTACTGCCGCAGCAGGTGGTAATTCTGGTTCTAAATATCCATATACCATCGATGTTACAAGTGAAATCGGTGACTTGAAACAAGGATTCTCAGTAAGTGTTGAGGTGAAGAACAAGAGTAAAGCCATTTTGGTTCCTCTAACAAGTGTTGTGACTGAAAATGATAAGAACTATGTCTGGGTACTTGACGAGCAGAAAAAGGCCAAGAAAGTGGAAGTTGGTTTGGGCAATGCTGATGCAGACAACCAAGAAATCACTTCAGGTCTGACAAATGGAGTCAAGGTCATCAGTAACCCAACGTCTTCTCTAGAGGAAGGAAAAGAGGTGAAGGCTGATGAAGCAACTAATTAGTCTAAAAAATATCTGCAGAAGCTACCGTAACGGTGACCAAGAACTGCAGGTTCTCAAAAATATCAACCTAGAAGTGAATGAGGGTGAATTTGTTGCCATCATGGGACCATCCGGTTCAGGTAAGTCAACCCTCATGAACACCATTGGGATGTTGGATACACCAACCAGTGGAGAGTATTATCTTGAAGGCCAAGAAGTGGCTGGACTTGGTGAAAAACAACTAGCCAAAGTTCGAAATCAAGAGATTGGATTTGTTTTTCAACAGTTCTTTCTCTTGTCTAAGCTTAATGCTCTTCAAAATGTAGAATTACCCTTAATTTACGCAGGAGTTTCGGCTTCAAAACGTCGCAAGTTAGCTGAGGAATATCTAGATAAGGTTGAATTGACTGAGCGTAGTCACCATTTACCTTCGGAATTATCTGGTGGTCAAAAGCAACGTGTCGCTATTGCGCGTGCCTTGGTAAACAATCCTTCTATTATCCTAGCGGACGAACCGACAGGAGCCTTGGATACCAAAACAGGTAATCAAATCATGCAACTATTGGTTGAACTAAATAAAGAAGGAACAACCATTATCATGGTAACGCATGAGCCTGAGATCGCTGCTTATGCCAAACGCCAGATTGTCATTCGAGATGGAGTTATTTCATCTGATAGTGCTCAGTTAGAAAAGGAGGAAAACTAAGATGCAGAATCTGAAATTTGCCTTTTCATCCATTATGGCCCACAAGATGCGTTCTTTCTTAACCATGATTGGGATTGTTATCGGTGTTTCCTCAGTTGTTGTGATTATGGCTCTAGGTGATTCCATGTCTCGTCAGGTCAATAAAACCATGACCAAGTCACAGAAGAATATTCATGTTTTTTTCTCGCCAATTAAAAGTAAAGATGGTTCTTTTACCCAAAAACAATCAGCTTTGACAGTTTCTGGGAAAGAAGAGGAAGTTTTTGTTGAACCACCAAAACCTCAAGAAGCTTGGGTCAAGGAAGCTGCTAATCTCAAGGGAGTGGATAGCTACTATTTAACCAACTCGACGAATGTTACCTTAACCTATAAGGATAAAAAGGTCGAACACGCTAACATGACAGGTGGAAATGTCACTTATATGGATGCGGTCGAAAATGAAATCATTGAAGGTCGTGGTCTTAGAGAGCAAGATTATAAAGATTTTGCAAGTGTGATTGTCCTAGATGATGAACTAGCCAAGAGCCTTTTTGGTTCAGCAAAAGATGCACTCAATCAGATTGTTGAAGTAAATGAAATCAGCTACCGTGTTATTGGTGTCTATGAAAGTAAAGAAGCTAAGGCTGCAAAAACCTTTGGAGTCGGAGGACTACCAATTACGACTAATATTTCTCTTGCGGTCAATTTTAACACAGACGAGATTTCAAATATTGTCTTTCGTGTTAACGATACTAGCTTGAGCCAGACTTTGGGGCCAGAGTTGGCAAGAAGAATGACAGAGATTTCAGGTCTCCAACAAGGGGAGTATCAGGTAGCAGATGCAACAGAAGCCTTCAACGAAGTTCAACAAATGTTCGGTTTTATAACTACGATTATTAGTGCCATTGCGGGGATTTCCCTCTTTGTTGGAGGGACTGGTGTTATGAACATTATGCTTGTTTCGGTGACAGAGCGTACCCGTGAGATTGGTCTCCGTAAGGCTTTGGGTGCAACGCGTGCCAATATTTTAATTCAGTTTTTGATTGAATCCATGATTTTGACCTTGCTTGGTGGAGTTATTGGTCTAACCATTGCGACAGGCTTAACCGCTATAGCTGGTCTACTCTTGCAAGGATTGATAGCTGGTATAGAAGTAGGAGTATCAATCCCAGTTGCCCTATTTAGTCTTGCAGTTTCGGCTAGCGTGGGTATGATTTTTGGAGTTTTGCCAGCCAACAAGGCATCGAAACTTGATCCAATTGAAGCCCTTCGTTATGAATAGAATAAACAAGATGGACACTCGTCTATCTTGTTTTTTGTATGGATTTCCCTATCGAAAATCCTTAAAAATGTGATATAATGAAGTGTTAGAAAAACAGGTTTCATTTGCCTGGAAAGGAAAAATTATGTCTGAAAAGAATTTTTATATTACAACGCCGATTTACTATCCATCTGGTAAACTTCATATTGGTTCTGCCTACACAACCATCGCCTGTGATGTCCTAGCCCGTTACAAACGCCTGATGGGTTACGATGTCTTTTATCTGACAGGTCTTGATGAGCATGGTCAGAAAATCCAGCAGAAAGCAGAAGAAGCTGGCATTACACCTCAAGCTTATGTTGATGGGATGGCAGTTGGAGTCAAAGAACTCTGGCAATTACTAGATATCTCATACGATAAATTTATCCGTACAACTGATGACTACCATGAAAAAGTTGTCGCACAGGTCTTTGAGCGCTTACTTGCTCAAGATGATATCTATTTGGGTGAATACTCTGGTTGGTATTCAGTCTCAGATGAGGAATTCTTTACAGAAAGCCAGCTTGCGGAAGTTTTCCGTGATGAAGCTGGAAATGTAACTGGTGGTATTGCTCCATCAGGACACGAGGTTGAATGGGTATCTGAAGAATCATATTTCCTTCGTCTTAGCAAGTACCAAGACCGTTTGGTCGAATTTTTCAAGTCCCATCCTGAATTTATCACTCCAGATGGCCGTCTGAATGAAATGCTTCGCAACTTCATTGAGCCAGGTTTAGAGGATTTGGCGGTATCTCGTACCACATTTACCTGGGGTGTACCAGTCCCATCAAATCCAAAACACGTTGTCTATGTTTGGTTTGATGCTCTACTCAACTATGTGACAGCTCTTGGCTACGATCAAGACGAACACGCTAACTTTGACAAGTTCTGGAACGGAACAGTCTTCCATATGGTTGGAAAAGACATCCTTCGTTTTCACTCAATCTACTGGCCAATCCTTCTTATGATGTTGGATATCAAATTGCCAGAACGTTTGATTGGTCATGGTTGGTTTGTCATGAAAGACGGAAAGATGTCTAAATCTAAAGGGAATGTTGTCTATCCTGAAATGTTGATAGAGCGTTTTGGACTAGATCCACTTCGTTACTACCTCATGCGTAGCCTTCCAGTTGGTTCAGACGGAACCTTTACTCCGGAAGACTATGTTGGCCGTATCAATTATGAATTGGCTAATGACCTTGGAAACCTCCTCAACCGTACTGTTTCTATGATTAACAAGTACTTTGATGGACAAATTCCAGCCTATGTAGAGGGCGTGACAGAGTTTGATCATGCTCTTGCTGAGGTTGCAGAACAATCAATCGCAGACTACCATACACACATGGAAGCAGTTGACTACCCACGTGCTCTTGAAGTAGTCTGGACTCTGATCTCTCGTACCAATAAATACATCGATGAGACCGCACCATGGGTCTTGGCCAAGGATGAAGCTCTTCGTGACCAATTGGCAAGTGTCATGAGTCACTTGGCAGCTAGCCTTCGTGTCGTTGCTCACTTGATTGAGCCGTTTATGATGGAAACTAGTCGTGCAGTTTTGACTCAACTTGGCTTGAATGAAGTTTCTAGTCTTGAAAACTTGAACTTGGCTGACTTCCCAGCAGATGTGACTGTAGTTGCCAAAGGAACACCAATCTTCCCACGTCTGGATATGGAAGAAGAAATCGCCTATATCAAGGAACAAATGGAAGGCAACAAACCAGCAGTCGAAAAAGAGTGGAACCCAGACGAAGTTGAACTCAAACTAAACAAGGAAGAAATCAAGTTTGAAGATTTTGACAAGGTCGAAATTCGTGTCGCAGAAGTCAAAGAAGTGTCTAAAGTAGAAGGTTCTGATAAGTTGCTTCAATTCCGCTTGGATGCTGGTGATGGTGAAGATCGTCAAATCCTCTCAGGGATTGCTAAGTACTATCCAAACGAACAAGAGTTGGTCGGCAAGAAAGTTCAAATCGTTGCTAACCTCAAACCTCGTAAGATGATGAAAAAATATGTCAGTCAAGGGATGATTCTCTCAGCTGAACATGATGGACAATTAACCCTTCTCACAGTTGATCCAGCTGTACCGAATGGAAGTGTGATTGGGTAAAAGTATACAGGACTAGTTCATGCTAGTTCTGTTTTTTATTTACACTCAATGAAAATCAAAGAGGAAACTAGGAAGCTAGCCGCAGGTTGCTCAAAGCACTGCTTTGAGGTTGTAGATAGAACTGACGAAATCAGCTCAAAACACTGTTTTGAGGTTGTGGATAGAACTGACGAAGTCAGTACCCATACCTACGGCAAGGCGACGCTGACGTGGTTTGAAGAGATTTTCGAAGAGTATTAACTATTATGCTTTACAAACTAGTTTAGAAGTAGTATACTATAGGTGAGTCCACTAGTAGGTATTACAAAATAGATTAGAAGGGAGAAGGGATGAAGGAAACTCAACTATTAAAAGGTGTTCTTGAAGGTTGTGTCTTGGATATGATTGGTCAAAAAGAGCGATATGGTTATGAGTTGGTTCAGACTTTACGAGAGGCTGGATTTGATACTATCGTTCCAGGAACTATTTATCCTTTGTTGCAAAAGTTAGAAAAAAATCAATGGATTAGAGGCGACATGCGTCCGTCGCCAGATGGTCCAGATCGGAAGTATTTTTCGTTAACCAAAGAAGGAGAAGAGCGTGTCTCGGTCTTTTGGCAACAATGGGACGATTTGAGTCAAAAAGTAGAAGGGATTAAGAATGGGGGTTAAACCATGAAGAAAATGAAGTATTATGAAGAAACAAGCGCTTTGCTACATGAGTTTTCTGAGGAGAATCAGCAGTATTTTGAGGAACTGTGGGATAGTTTTAATCTTGCTGGATTTCTCTATGATGAGGACTATCTCAGAGAGCAGATTTATTTGATGATGTTAGATTTCTCAGAAGCAGAACGAGATGGCATGAGTGCAGAGGATTATTTAGGTAAGAATCCTAAAACAATAATGAAAGAGATGCTCAAGGAAGCACCACACAGTTCTATCAAGGAGTCCCTTTTGACGCCAATTCTTGTCCTAGCGGTATTACGTTATTATCAACTACTAAGTGATTTTTCTAAAGGTCCTCTCTTAACAGTCAATTTGCTTACTTTTTTAGGGCAACTTCTTCTTTTTCTGATTGGATTTGCTCTTGTGGCCACAATCTTACGTTGGGACTTAGTCCAAGATTCTCCTAAAATGAAAATTGGCACCTATATTGTTGTTGGGATTCTTGTTCTGCTAGTTGTTCTGGGATATGTAGGAATAGGAAGTTTTGTACAAGAAGGAGCATTTTATCTTCCTGCTCCCTGGGATAGTTTGTCTGTCTTTACGATTTCCCTGATCATCAGTATTTGGAATTGGAAAGAACCGATTTTTCGTCCCTTTAACAGTATGATTATTGCCCATTTTATTGTAGGTTCTCTGCTCCGTTACTATGAGTGGATGGGCATTTCAAATGTTTTTCTTACAAAAGCTATTCCTTTAGCTGTCCTCTTTATTGGAATCTTTGTCTTGTTCCGTGGGTTTAAGAAGATAAAATGGAATGAAATATAGTCAAAAAGCCGTTGAAAAGCGGTTTTTTGTTATAATTAAATGAAGAATGTAGAATCAAAGGAGAAAAATTTGATGAGATACATAACTCTTGGTCAAGATGACAAAGAATTATCAGAAATTGTTCTCGGAATGATGAGAATAGAAGATAAGTCTGTAAAAGAAGTTGAAGAGCTTGTAGAAACAGCACTGTCTGTTGGAATCAATGCTTTTGACTTGGCTGATATTTATGGTCGTGGTCGTTGTGAAGAACTGTTAGGTCTTGTCCTAAAAAATCGTCCAGATTTAAGAGAAAAGATGTGGATTCAGTCCAAATGTGGCATTCGCATTGAAGAATTTACCTATTTTGATTTTTCTAAGGACTATATTATAAAATCAGTTGACGGAATTTTGCAAAGATTGAAGATTGATCATCTAGATAGCTTGCTTCTTCATCGACCAGATGCTTTGATGGAATCTGACCAAGTAGCAGAAGCCTTTGATCTCCTTTATAAACAAGGTAAGGTCCGAGATTTTGGAGTTTCTAATCAAAATCCCATGATGATGGAGTTGCTTAAAAAAGATGTCAAGCAGCCGTTAGCTGTTAATCAGCTACAATTGAGTGCGGCTTTTACTCCAGGATTCGAATCAGGTTTTCATGTTAATATGGAAGGTAGTCAAGCAACTATGCGAGATGGCAGCATTTTTGAATATTGCAAATTACACGATGTGGTCATTCAAGCATGGTCTGTCTTACAATTCGGGTATTTTAAAGGGAATTTTGTTGGAAATGAGAAATTTCAAGCTTTAAATCAAGTACTTGATCGTTTAGCTATTAAATATGGAGTAACCTCTTCAACTATTGCCATTTCTTGGATATTGCGTTATCCAGCAAAAATGCAGGCAGTTGTAGGTACCACAAATCCTAAGCACTTGAGAGAAGTTAGCCAAGCGGCAAACTTTAGCTTAACAAGAAAAGAATGGTATGAAATTTATCTTGCTGCAGGGAATAATTTGCCGTAAGTAGAAGCAGATGTAAATAAATCACAGTCAAAAAGCCGTTTTAAAGCGGTTTTTTTGTTATAATGAAGGGGAGGATTATTGATATTAAAGGAGAAAAACATGACATTTGAAGAAATTCTACCTGGGTTAAAGGATAAGAAAAAATATGTACGAACTGGTTGGGGAGGTGCTGAAAACTATGTCCAACTTTTTGACACTATCGAGCAAAATGGGGTTGCACTTGAAGTGACACCCTATTTCCTAATCAACGTTTCTGGGGAGGGAGAGGGTTTTTCCATGTGGAGTCCGACACCTTGTGATGTTTTGGCGACGGATTGGGTAGAAGTGCATGACTAGACGTGTATTGATTACGGGAGTGAGTTCAGGGATCGGCCTGGCTCAGGCTCGACTTTTTTTAGAGAAGGACTATCAAGTTTATGGAGTTGACCAAGGTGAAAATCCACTCTTAGAGGGTGATTTCCACTTTTTACAGAGAGATTTGACCTTGAACTTGGAGCCTATTTTTGATTGGTGTCCTCAGGTTGATGTTTTGTGCAATACTGCTGGAGTTTTGGATGATTACAAACCCCTATTGGAACAATCAGCGCAGGAAATTCAAGAGATTTTTGAAATCAACTACGTTACTCCAGTAGAGTTGACTCGGTATTATTTGACCAAAATGTTGGAGAATAAAAAAGGATCCATTATCAATATGTGCTCCATTGCTTCTAGCCTAGCAGGTGGCGGTGGACACGCCTATACTTCTTCGAAGCACGCCTTGGCTGGCTTCACCAAGCAGTTGGCTCTAGACTATGCTGAAACTGGAATTCAGGTCTTTGGTATCGCTCCAGGAGCAGTCAAGACAGCTATGACCGCTGCAGATTTTGAGCCAGGTGGTTTAGCGGACTGGGTGGCTAGTGAAACGCCAATCAAGCGCTGGATTGAGTCAGAAGAAGTGGCAGAAGTCAGTCTCTTTTTGGCCAGTGGAAAGTCCTCTGCCATGCAGGGACAAATTCTGACAATAGATGGCGGCTGGTCTTTGAAGTAGGAGGAGTTGGATGGATATTCAAGAGATCACAGAAGAAAATGCATCGCCATTAGTATTGAAGGTTAAGACTGAATTATTAGGATTTCCAGAATTGGACAAGACCTTGTATATGAATTGGAAGGTGAAGTAGGGGGATAATGGAACTATTTAAAACATGGAAGAAAAATATGGTTCTCTATGGTCTTAAATCTCAAATCGGAACTGTCTACCGAAACAGTGATAGGACAACAAGCTTTTATGATGTTGGGAATTTTCTATACCTAGCAGGGGAGTTGGATTCCAGATTTTGGGAAGATTTTGTTAGGAAATATGGTTTAGATTATAAGATTATTATTTCAGAAAATACCAATTGGCAAGATTTTCTGCATCGGAAAGTGGAGCTAATTTCTTTTACTCGTTATTCTTTTAAAGATAAGGAAAATTTTCAAGTTGAATTTCTAAATAATCTAGTTAGTCAGTTAGAGGAAGATTACAATATTGTGCCTATTGATAATCATATTTATAACTGCTTTTCTGAGGAAGAATGGTCACAAGATTTACAGGGGGATTTTGAGTCCTATCAGGATTTTGTTTTAAAAGGTGGATTTGGCTTTGTGATTCTTAAAAATAATGAACTGATTGCTGGGATTTCCTCAGGGTTAGTTTACCGTGGAGCAGTTGAAGTGGAAGTTGCAACTAGACCAAACGAACAAGGAAATGGATTTGCTAAAAAACTTGGTGCTGCAATGATTCTAGAGAGTTTAAATAGAGATATGTTTCCTATTTGGGATGCTCATAACGAGGCTTCCAAAAAAGTAGCAGAATTTTTAGGATATGAGTTAGTTGAACCTTATGAAGCTTTTGAACTAGAGGAAAGTTTCATATAATGATAATGATATCTGATATTGTATCTTTTAAGACGAGGTGAATGATGAAAAACCAACTTGCTCTTAGTGGCGAAAAACTTGATGAAAAAGTTTACCCACAACTATTTCACCACATTGGAATGATTCGTGGGGAATACTTGTTGAGAGAACTCAACCAAAACATACTACTACCAAGTTGCCAGAAATTTGTGAAAGATTATCTTGATACTATTTGCTCCCTGTACTCAGGTAAGGAAGTTTGGTATCGTTTTTCTGAATTAACGAATACAGAAGCTAATTGTCTAAAGGGGACTAAAGAGTATTTTGATGAAAATCATCCCTTGTTTGGATATAGAGGAACGAGGCGTTTGCTGGCGTGTCCGGATGAATTTCAGGCTGAAGCACATGTCGTTACAGAAGTTTATCAAAACAATCCCAATCTATCTGTTATCTTTCCTTTTGTCAATGATGCTGAGCAGTTAAAGCAAGCTATTACAGTATTGCGTCAGCAGGGTTTTACTGGGAAAATTGCCACGATGATTGAATTACCGTCAGCATATTTTGACTTGGACAGCATACTGGAAGCTGATATTTCAAAGATTGTAGTTGGAATGAATGATTTGACTTCTTTTGTTTTTGCGGCTGTTAGAAACAGTCAATGGCATGATATGGAGAATCCAATTATGTTGGATATTTTGAGACAGATGCAGGATAAAGCAAGGACGAAAAAGATTGATTTTGCTGTAGCAGGCTATCTGAATACTTCTTTCATACAAAAAATGAATCAGATGGGTATCGAATGCATTATCCACTATAGTTCTATTCCAGAGATTTTTAATTTAGAGATTGACCATCCAGATCATCTTAAACACATAAAAGAAGAAAGTAAAAAATTACAAAGGAGCACCCATGACACCGCAAGAAATGTGGAATGACTACAAGAAAATTAACCCCTCTATAGGAGATGAAATCGATGCTTGGGCTTTTGGAGTGGAACCAGATCTTTTAGCAGATTTGGTTTTAAAAGGCGAAAAGACTGCAACAGCCTCAGCCTACGACCTCTATGCACTAGAAGCCGAGTCTCTTCCTCAAGAAGGGACCTTTGATGTCATTTTAGACAGTCAAAATCAGGCTGTCTGTATTGTCGAAATTACAAAGGTTTCTGTTGAATCCTTCAATCGAGTGTCAGCTGAACATGCCTATAAGGAAGGTGAGGGAGACAAATCACTTACCTATTGGCGTCAGGTTCATGAGAATTGTTTCGCCGAGTGGCTGAAAGAAGTAGGACTGACTTTTACACCTGAAAGCAAGGTTGTTTTAGAAGAATTTCGCAAGGTCTACCCACTGTAGACTATTAGAAGGAAGAAAGTTTTGGAAATCGCCGTCCAATCCTTTTTTCTCCAGCAAAACATGATATAATAAGTTTGTTTGAAGAAGAGCTCTAGCTCTTAAACTTAGATAGGAGAAAACTATGCAAGCAGTTGAACATTTTATTACGCAATTTGTTCCTGAACATTATGATTTATTTTTAGACTTGAGTCGTGAGACCAAGACGTTTTCAGGGAAAGTGACCATCACTGGTCAAGCACAGAGTGACCGCATCTCCCTCCACCAAAAAGACTTGGAAATCGCTTCTGCAGAAGTTGCAGGGGAAGCTCGTCCATTTACAGTTGACCATGAAAATGAAGCCCTTCATATTGAATTAGCTGAGGCTGGTCAAGTTAAAGTGGCTATCGCTTTCTCAGGAAAAATTACAGACAACATGACAGGGATTTACCCTTCTTATTACACAGTTGATGGAATCAAGAAGGAAGTTTTGTCTACTCAGTTCGAGAGTCATTTTGCGCGCGAAGCCTTTCCATGTGTGGATGAGCCAGAAGCCAAAGCAACTTTTGACCTCTCTCTACGTTTTGACCAAGCAGAAGGTGAATTGGCCTTGTCTAACATGCCAGAAATCGATGTTGAAAACCGTAAGGAAACAGGTATCTGGAAGTTTGAGACAACACCTCGCATGTCTTCTTACTTGTTAGCCTTTGTTGCGGGTGATTTGCAAGGTGTGACGGCTAAAACTAAAAACGGTACCCTTGTAGGTGTCTACTCAACCAAAGCCCACCCATTATCTAACCTTGATTTCTCACTGGACATCGCTGTTCGCTCAATCGAGTTTTACGAAGATTACTATGGAGTTAAGTATCCAATCCCTCAATCTCTCCATATCGCCCTTCCTGACTTCTCAGCTGGTGCTATGGAAAACTGGGGTCTTGTGACCTACCGTGAAGTTTGCTTAATTGTAGATGAAAACTCTACATTTGCCAGTCGTCAACAAGTTGCCCTTGTTGTGGCCCATGAATTGGCTCACCAATGGTTTGGCAATCTCGTTACTATGAAATGGTGGGATGACCTTTGGCTCAATGAAAGCTTTGCTAACATGATGGAATATGTCTGTGTGGATGCCATTGAGCCAAGCTGGAATATCTTTGAAGATTTCCAAACAGGTGGAGTGCCTCACGCTCTTGAACGAGATGCGACTGATGGTGTTCAGTCTGTCCACGTCGAAGTTAAACATCCAGATGAAATCAATACGCTCTTTGACGGAGCTATCGTCTATGCCAAAGGAAGTCGCCTCATGCACATGCTTCGTCGTTGGCTAGGTGATGCCGATTTTGCCAAAGGTTTGCATGCCTACTTTGAAAAACATCAGTACAGCAATACAATTGGTCGTGACCTTTGGGATGCTCTTGGTCAAGCGTCTGGCCGTGATGTTTCAGCCTTCATGGATTCTTGGTTGGAACAGCCTGGTTACCCAGTTCTCACTGTTAAAGTTGAAAATGATGTCTTGAAGATTTCACAAAAACAATTCTTCATCGGTGAGCACGAAGATAAGAACCGTCTCTGGGTTGTGCCACTAAACAGCAACTGGAAAGGTTTGCCTGATACACTCGAAACTGAAAGCATCGAAATCCCTGGCTACGCAGCCCTTCTTGCTGAAAATGATGGAGCTCTTCGTCTCAACACTGAAAATACAGCTCACTACATTACAGACTATCAAGGAGACTTGCTAGATGCTATTCTTGCTGACCTAGTTGAGCTTGATAATACAAGCAAACTGCAAATCGTCCAAGAACGTCGCTTGCTTGCTGAAGCAGGGCACATTTCTTATGCAGACTTGCTTCCAGTCCTTGATAAACTTGCTAAAGAAGAATCTTACCTTGTCGTTTCAGCTGTCTCTCAAGTAATTTCTGCCCTTGAGCGCTTTATCGATGAAGGAACAGAAGCTGAAAGAGCCTTCAAAGCCTTGGTTGCTAAATTGGCTCGTCACAACTATGACCGTCTTGGTTTTGAAGCTAAAGACGGAGAATCAGATGAGGATGAGTTGGTTCGTCAGCTGGCTGTTTCGATGATGATTCGCTCAAATGATGCAGAAGCTAGTCAAGTCGCTAGCCAAATCTTCGAAGCTCACAAGGATCAGCTTGCAGGACTTCCAGCAGCTATTCGCTCACAAGTCCTTATCAATGAGATGAAACATCATGAGACCAAAGACTTGTTAGCACTTTATCTTGATACTTATACTCACGCAACAGATGCTGTCTTTAAACGCCAGTTGGCAGCAGCTCTTGCGTACAGTACAGATGCGGACAATATCCAAAACTTGATTGCTGCTTGGAAGGACAAATTTGTGGTTAAACCACAAGACTTGTCTGCTTGGTATTACCAATTCCTAGCTCACCAAGTAACTCAGGAAACAGCTTGGTCTTGGGCTCGTGAAAACTGGGCTTGGATTAAGGCAGCCCTTGGAGGAGATATGAGCTTTGATAGCTTTGTTATCCTTCCTGCGCATGTATTTAAGACTCAGCAACGTTTGGCAGAGTACAAGGAATTCTTTGAACCGCAACTTTCTGACCTTGCTCTTAGCCGTAACATCGGTATGGGAATCAAGGAGATTGCAGCGCGTGTTGACTTGATTAACCGTGAAAAAGCTGCAGTGGAAGCAGTCGTTCTTCAGTACGGAAATGCATAAATAAGCCTAAAATAAAAAGAAAACTCAGCTATCTCATGTAAAATGCAGAGAGTTGAGTTTTTTTTAAGGCAAATTTGGTATAATGGTTTTAATAAGGAGGAGTTTCTCATGATAAAAATCTTATTAGTTGAGGATGACCTAGGCCTGTCAAATTCGGTATTTGACTTTTTAGACGATTTTGCGGATGTCATGCAGGTATTTGATGGGGAAGAAGGTCTCTACGAAGCTGAGAGTGGAGTCTATGATTTGATTTTGCTCGATTTGATGTTGCCTGAAAAAAATGGCTTCCAAGTCTTGAAAGAATTGCGCGAAAAGGGGATTACGACTCCAGTTCTGATCATGACTGCCAAGGAAAGTTTGGATGACAAGGGACATGGTTTTGAACTAGGAGCGGATGATTATCTGACCAAACCTTTCTACCTAGAAGAACTCAAAATGCGGATTCAAGCCCTTCTCAAACGTTCAGGTAAATTTAATGAAAACAGCTTGACTTATGGAAATATTGTGGTTAATTTGTCAACCAATACCGTTAAAGTCGAAGATACTCCTGTCGAATTGTTGGGGAAAGAGTTCGATTTATTAGTTTATTTCCTTCAAAATCAAAATGTTATTTTGCCGAAGACTCAGATTTTTGATCGTTTATGGGGATTTGATAGTGACACAACGATTTCAGTTGTCGAAGTTTACGTTTCAAAAGTCCGTAAGAAATTAAAAGGAACCACTTTTGCAGAGAATTTGCAAACCTTGCGCAGTGTTGGGTATATTTTAAAAGATGTTCAGTAAACTAAAAAAAACATGGTATGCGGATGACTTTAGTTATTTTATCCGCAACTTTGGTGTCTTCACTCTGATTTTCTCTACCATGACTCTGATTATTTTACAAGTCATGCACTCTAGTCTTTATACTTCGGTGGATGATAAGCTTCATGGGCTGAGTGAAAATCCTCAAGCAGTTATTCAGCTTGCTGTAAATAGGGCAACAGAAGAGATTAAAGATTTAGAGAATGCCGCTACAGATACTAGCAAGACTGAGGTGAAACCCAATGTCAGTTCTAACACAGAAGTCATTCTTTTTGATAAGAATTTTACCCAGCTCCTTTCTGGAAATCGATTTTTGGGCTTGGATAAGATTAAGTTAGAGAAGAAAGAACTAGGACATATCTATCAGATTCAAGTTTTTAATAGCTATGGACAAGAAGAAATTTATCGCATGATTTTGATGGAAACGAATATCAGTTCGGTTTCAACCAATATCAAGTATGCAGCTGTCTTGATTAATACCAGTCAGTTGGAGCAGGCCAGTCAAAAGCATGAGCAATTGATTGTGATTGTGATGGCAAGTTTCTGGATTTTGTCCTTACTTGCCAGTCTCTATCTAGCTAGGGTCAGTGTTAGGCCCCTGCTTGAGAGCATGCAGAAACAACAGTCCTTTGTGGAAAATGCTAGTCATGAGTTACGAACTCCACTCGCAGTTTTGCAAAATCGCTTAGAGACCCTTTTTCGTAAGCCAGAAGCAACCATTATGGATGTGAGCGAAAGCATTGCATCGAGTTTGGAAGAAGTCCGAAATATGCGGTTTTTGACAACGAACTTGTTGAATTTAGCTCGTAGAGATGATGGGATTAAGCCGGAACTTGCAGAAGTTCCAACCAGTTTTTTCAATACGACTTTCACAAACTATGAGATGATTGCTTCTGAAAATGACCGTGTCTTTCGTTTTGAAAATCGCATCCATAGAACGATTGTCACAGATCAGCTTCTTTTGAAACAATTGATGACCATCCTGTTTGATAATGCTATCAAATATACTGAGGAGGATGGTGAAATTGATTTTATGATTTCAGCGACCGATCGCAATCTGTATTTGCTAGTTTCCGATAATGGAGTCGGTATTTCAGCAGAAGATAAGAAGAAAATTTTTGATCGTTTTTATCGAGTAGACAAGGCTAGAACACGCCAAAAAGGTGGTTTTGGTTTAGGATTATCCTTAGCCAAGCAAATTGTAGATGCCCTAAAAGGAACCATTACTGTTAAAGATAATAAACCAAAGGGAACAATCTTTGAAGTGAAGATTGCCATCCACACACCATCTAAAAAGAAAAAATAAAAATATCGCTCCAGACGGGGCGATATTTTGGATTTATCTTCTACGTTTTCGTTTGATGATAGACCGTTGAACTTTTAAAACAAGTAAGCTGGATCCGATTGCTGCGGCAAATGCAAGAGCAGGTGATAATTTTAATGCTAAAAAGATAAAACTAAAGATAGCAATACAGATACAAAAAACAGCGATATTAACAAAAAATAGGATTTCCTTGAGATTGGCATCAGATTGCGCTTCAGGTGTATAATCTTGATAGCGAGGAACCTGCTGACTTAATTCTTCTTGATAGTCTACCTCATAGGATTGTAATTTTCTTACGGGCATTATTCTCTCCTTAACAGTACATACCTATTTTATCATTTTTTCAGCAGAGAATTATTACAGAAAGGTTACAAAAAGAATAAAGTCCCTTTTCAAAATCACTTTTCTTGACACCATAATGTGAAAATGATAGGATGGATGGACACCAAATACTTATTAATATTCATAATTGCTTATATTATCAAGGAATAGAGCTACCAAATGATTCTTTTTTACGAAAATGTGTTTCCTTATTTTCTTGATTTTATTTAATTTGATTAGTGAGATTTGTTTTGAATACAGAGACAGATTTTCTGTCTCCTATTTTTATAGTAGTAGGGTGTCTAATCGATACCTCTTGAAAAGTTAAAGGAGATAAGCATGTATCTTGCTATCAAAGAAATATTACAAAACAAACTTCGATATAGTTTGATTTTAACTACCATTTTTCTTATCGCTTTCATGGTCTTTTTTATGACCAGCTTAGCTCTTGGTCTTGTGCGAAACAACCGAGCCGCTATTGATAATTGGCAAGCGACGGGTGTGGTTTTATCTGACTACGCAAATGATAATTTGACGGCATCTTTTATTCCTGAAAAGGATTATAAGGATAAGAGTTCTAAAGAGGCAGCTCCACTGGGTTATATGTTCGCTGTGACCAATCTAGTCGGTGATAGTGAAAAGGTCAATGTTTCCATCTTTGCTCAGGAGTGGGACTCTTTTATTTCACCTAGTTTGAAGGAGGGGCGTTATCCTGAAGGGGACGATGAGGTGGTTGTGGATCAGTCCTTTGAGAATTATGGAATCAAGCTAGGTGATGCCATTCAACTCAATGGAAGCGAAGTAAGTTACAAGATTGTAGGGCTGACTCAAGGAAATAAATTTTTTACTGAGCCTGTTGTCTTTTCGAGTTTGACAACTTATTGGACCTTACAAGGAACTTTAAAATCTAATAAATCGATCTCTGCCTTGGTATTGAAAAATGATATAGAATTGGCTGGCGATGGATTGAAACAGATTTCCATCCCAAAAATGATTTCGAAAATTCCTGGTTACACACCTCAAGTTAATGTATTTTCAGGGATGATTCTTGCTATGATTATCATTACAGGCTTGATTGTGGGTATATTTGTTTATATCATTACCATACAAAAACTAGGACTTTATGGAATAATGCGGGCTCAGGGAATACAGATCAAAACCATTGTATGGTCTCTTTTCTGTCAAATCTTCTTCCTAGCTGGTATGGGGATCGCTTTAGCCTTGCTTGCTATTGGAGGAGTGATTTTAGTCTTGCCAGCTACCTTCTTTTTCTACCCAAGTTGGATAGCCTACTCTGTCCTAAGTTTGGTGATTTGTTTGATGGCCATGCTAGGTGGTGTCATTTCACTTCCACGCTTGCTAAAGGTGGACCCGATTACTGCGATTGCAGAATAATGAGGAGAATAGTATGACAGCATTGATTGAAATGAATCAAGTGACAAAAACCTACGGGGAAGGAAAGATGACAGTCGTAGCCCTGCATGAGACGAACTTTCAGCTAAATGCGGGAGAGTTCGTAGCTATTGTTGGGCCTTCTGGCTCTGGAAAGACGACTTTTCTAACGACTCTAGGACAACTTCAGGAAGCATCGAGTGGAAAAATTTTAGTTAAGGGGAAGGAAACAGGCAGTTTGACGGAGAAGGAGAAAACAGACCTCCGTTTTAGAGAGTTTGGCTTTATTCTTCAGGCTTCAAACTTAATTCCTTTTCTAACGGTCAAGGAACAGCTGGATTTGATTGACAGACTAGATAAGGGAAAAAATAGTAAAAGCGATCGAAAAGAGTTACTTGACTTGTTGGATTTGGAAAAGGTACAAGATCAGTATCCCAAGGCTTTATCAGGTGGCGAACGTCAACGGGCCGCAATTGCTAGAGCGCTTTATAACAATCCAAGCATCGTTCTTGCAGATGAGCCGACAGCCAGTCTGGATACCAAGCGTGCTTACCAAGTAACGGAGATGTTGGCTGCCATTGCCCACGAACAAGGTAGAGGAGTTGTCATGATTACGCACGATACTCGTCTTCTAGATAAGGTGGACCGTGTTTATGTGATGAACGATGGTCACCTAGTTGAAGAAACACATGCATAAAAAGAGAGTGAACGGTGCTGGTACTGTTCACTTTTTAATTTCAAAAGTTAAAAATAAGCCTAACTTTTTGTAAAACTCCCAGTATTCATAGCTGATTTTTGAGAAATGTGGTATAATTTTTCTTATGGAAAAGATTATCATTACAGCAACTGCTGAAAGTATTGAACAAGTTAAACAACTGCTCGAAGCTGGCGTAGACCGTATCTATGTCGGTGAGAAAGATTTTGGCCTTCGTCTGCCAACAACCTTTAGTCATGACCAATTGCGTGAAATTGCTAAGTTGGTTCATGATGCTGGTAAGGAATTGATCGTTGCAGTCAATGCCCTCATGCACCAAGATATGATGGATCGTATCAAGCCCTTCCTCGATTTCTTGGAAGAAATCAAGACAGACTATATTACGATTGGGGATGCAGGTGTCTTTTACGTAGTCAATCGCGATGGTTATTCATTTAAGACCATCTACGATGCTTCAACCATGGTGACAAGCAGTCGTCAGATTAACTTCTGGGGACAAAAGGCTGGCGCATCTGAGGCTGTTTTGGCGCGTGAAATTCCATCAGCTGAACTCTTCAAAATGCCAGAGATTTTGGAAATTCCTGCTGAAGTTTTGGTTTACGGAGCTAGCGTTATCCATCATTCTAAACGTCCGCTCTTGCAAAACTACTATAACTTCACGCATATCGATGATGAAAAGACTCGCAAGCGTGACCTTTTCTTGGCAGAGCCAAGTGACCCTGAGAGTCATTATTCCATTTTTGAAGACAATCATGGTACCCATATCTTTGCCAATAACGACCTTGATTTGATGACAAAATTGACAGAATTGGTAGAGCATGGTTTTACTCACTGGAAATTAGAAGGTCTCTATACACCTGGTCAGAACTTTGTTGAGATTGCAAAACTCTTTATCCAAGCGCGTAGCTTGATCCAAGAGGGTAACTTAAGCCATGACCAAGCTTTCTTGCTGGATGAAGAAGTGCGCAAGTTACACCCTAAAAACCGTTTCCTTGATACAGGATTTTATGACTACGATCCTGACATGGTTAAATAAAGTAAATGATTCGTTGAGAGAAGGAAGATGCAAACATTTCTTCTCTTAATTTTTCTTATTCTCCAATATTTTCAAAGAATTAGTAGGCTAGGATGCTCTATTTGATGAGATTTTTAAGACAAGTAGTGTTCTTGAGTTTGAAAATTATCCCATGTTTGCAGGTGCCAAATGGCCCTTTTTTTGGTATAATTTTTTATAATGAAAACGATTGGTAATCGCTATGTTGTGGTTGATTTAGAGGCAACTAGCACAGGTAGTAAGGCTAAAATTATCCAAGTGGGAATTGTCGTGATTGAGGACGGAAAAATCGTCGATCACTATACGACGGATGTCAATCCACATGAACCCTTGGATGCTCATATCAAAGAACTGACAGGATTGACAGACCAACGTCTGGCGCAAGCACCTGATTTTTCGCAAGTTGCTAGAAAAATCTTTGACTTGGTGGAGGATGGGATTTTTGTAGCCCATAATGTTCAGTTTGATGCCAATCTTTTGGCGGAAAATTTATTTTTTGAAGGCTATGAACTAAGAAATCCTCGTATTGACACGGTCGAATTGGCTCAGGTTTTTTTCCCTGAACTGGAAAAATATAGCTTGCCGATATTGTGTCGAGAATTAGGAATTCCTCTAAAACACGCCCACACAGCCCTTTCAGATGCCCAAGCTACTGCGGAATTACTTCTTTTTTTACGAGAAAAGATGGCCCAACTTCCTAAAGGACTCTTGGAACGCTTGCTGGAAATGGCTGACGCCCTCTTATATGAGTCCTACCTGGTTATTGAAGAAATTTATCGCAGCCAATCCATCCTGAGTTCTCCAGACATGGTCGAAGTTCAAGGACTGTATTTCAAGAAAACTGGAGCTCCCCTGGAGCCACGAAAACTATCCCAAGATTTTTCTAAAAATATTTCTTTGTTGAACCTTGAAGTGAGGGAACGACAAGAAAGTTTTGCTAAAGAGGTTGGCTTGCTATTGAAAGATGAGCCTGTCTCATTAATTCAAGCTCCGACTGGGATTGGGAAAACCTATGGATATCTCTTACCTGCTTTGTCCCAAGTGGAAAATCGTCAGATTGTCCTTAGCGTTCCGACAAAGATTCTTCAAAATCAGATCATGGAAGAAGAAGGTAAACGTCTCAAGGAAGTGTTCCATATAGATATTCATAGTTTAAAAGGACCACACAATTATCTGAAGTTGGATGCCTTTTATCGTTCCTTGCAGGAAAATGATGAAAATCGCTTATTTAGACGCTTTAAAATGCAACTCTTGGTCTGGCTGACTGAGACAGAGACAGGAGATTTGGATGAAATCGGGCAACTCTACCGTTACCAACATTTTCTAATAGATCTTCGTCATGACGGGAATTTATCATCTCAGAGCTTATTTGTGACGGAAGATTTTTGGAAACGTAGTCAAGAAAAGGCACAAACCTGCAAGCTTTTAGTGACCAATCATGCCTATCTTGTAACCAGACTTGAAGATAATCCTGAATTTGTCAGCGACCGTCTATTGATTATTGATGAAGTTCAAAAGATCTTGTTGGCTCTAGAAAATATGCTTCAAGAGACTTACGATATCCAGTCTATTATCGAATTGCTTGATAAGGCTTTACTGGACGAGCAAAATAAGGTCCAGCAACGAATATTAGAAAGTATTCGCTTTGAGTGCTTCTACTTGATAGAACAATTTCAGTCTGGAAAATCTAGGAAAAATATCTTAGATTCTCTTGCCAATCTCCACCAGTATTTTTCAGAATTAGAAGTAGAAGGCTTTGAGGAGCTGGTCCGCTATTTTACAGCTGACCGAGACTACTGGCTTGAAGCAATTGAAACGAGTCAAAAGAAAATTCAAATTTCTTCTACGAAATCAGGACGTATTCTTCTATCTTCTTTAATACCTAATTCATGTCAAGTCTTGGGAGTGTCGGCTACTCTTGAGATTAGTCAGAGGGTTTCTTTGGCAGATCTTTTAGGCTATCCTGAAGCCAAATTTGTCAAGATTGAGGCTCGGGGAAAACAGGATCAAGAAGTGATCTTGGTCAAAGATTTCCCCTTGGTAACAGAAACCTCCTTAGAAGTCTACGCCAAAGAGGTAGCTGATTTGCTGATGGATGTTCGAGCTTTCCAGCAACCGATTTTAGTTCTCTTTACTGCTAAAGACATGCTTCTAGCAGTATCGAATTTACTTCCAGTTAGCCATCTGGCCCAGTATAAAAATGGGGATGTTCATCAACTGAAGAAACGCTTTGAAAAAGGTGAACAACAAATCCTGCTTGGTGCAGCAAGTTTCTGGGAGGGAGTTGATTTTTCAAGTCATCCTTTTGTGATTCAAGTTGTACCAAGACTTCCTTTCCAAAATCCTCAAGAGCCCTTGACGAAAAAGATTAATCAGGAACTGAATCAGGAAGGAAAAAATGCCTTTTATGATTATCAGTTGCCAATAGCCATTATTCGTTTAAAACAGGCTTTGGGAAGAAGTATGAGACGCGAACACCAACGTTCCTTAACTCTTATTTTGGATAGGAGAATTGTCGGAAAGCGATATGGCAAACAAATTGTAACTTCTCTAGCAAAAGAAGCGACTGTTAAAACCGTCTCTCGATCCGAAGTTGATGAGGCTATTGATAAATTTTTAAATGAACTTTGATAAATAGTATTGTATGAAAGTATAAGGTTAGTATATATGAAACGTTCTCTCGACTCTAGAGTCGATTATAGTTTGCTCTTGCCAGTGTTTTTTCTACTGGTTATTGGCGTGGTGGCTATCTATATAGCCGTTAGTCATGATTATCCAAATAATATTCTGCCTATTTTAGGGCAGCAGGTCGCCTGGATCGCCTTGGGGCTTGTGATTGGTTTTGTGGTCATGCTTTTTAATACAGAATTTCTTTGGAAGATAACCCCTTTTCTATATATTTTAGGCTTGGGACTTATGGTCTTACCTATCGTCTTTTATAATCCAAGCTTAGTTGCATCCACGGGTGCTAAAAACTGGATTTCAATAAATGGCATCACCTTGTTCCAACCGTCAGAATTTATGAAGATATCCTATATCCTCATGTTGGCCCGTGTCATTGTCCAGTTTACCAAAAAACATAAGGAATGGAGACGCACAGTTCCGCTAGATTTTTTGTTGATTTTCTGGATGATTCTCTTTACCATTCCAGTCCTAGTTCTTTTGGCACTTCAAAGTGACTTAGGGACGGCCTTGGTTTTTGTAGCCATTTTCTCAGGAATCGTCTTGCTATCAGGAGTTTCTTGGAAAATTATTATCCCAGTATTTGTGACTGCTGTAACAGGAATTGCTGGTTTCTTAGCTATTTTTATCAGCAAGGACGGTCGGGCTTTTCTCCATCAACTGGGAATGCCGACCTACCAAATCAATCGTATCTTGGCTTGGCTCAATCCTTTTGACTTTGCTCAAACAACCACTTACCAACAGGCTCAAGGACAGATTGCGATTGGTAGTGGAGGCTTGTTTGGTCAAGGATTTAATGCTTCTAATCTGCTTATTCCAGTTAGAGAGTCGGATATGATTTTCACGGTCATTGCAGAAGATTTTGGCTTTATTGGCTCTGTCCTTGTTATCGCCCTTTATCTCATGCTGATTTACCGTATGTTAAAGATTACTCTTAGATCAAATAACCAGTTCTACACCTATATTTCCACAGGTTTGATTATGATGTTGCTCTTCCATATCTTTGAGAATATCGGTGCCGTGACAGGTTTGCTTCCATTGACTGGGATTCCCTTACCTTTTATTTCGCAAGGAGGATCGGCTATTATCAGTAACTTGATTGGTGTTGGCTTGCTTTTATCGATGAGTTACCAGACAAACCTAGCTGAAGAAAAGAGTGGAAAAGTCCGATTCAAGCGGAAAAAGGTTGTATTAAAACAAATCAAATAAGGAGAAAATAATGGTTAAAGTAGCAGTTATGTTGGCTCAGGGCTTTGAAGAAATTGAAGCTTTGACAGTTGTGGATGTTTTGCGTCGGGCAAATATTACTTGTGATATGGTTGGTTTTGAAGAGCAAGTGACAGGTTCGCATGCAATCCAAGTAAGAGCAGATCGTGTCTTTGAGGGTGATTTATCAGACTATGATATGGTTGTTCTTCCTGGCGGCATGCCTGGTTCTGCACATTTGCGCGATAATCAGGCCTTAATTCAAGAATTGCAAAGCTTCGAGCAAGAAGGGAAGAAACTGGCAGCTATTTGTGCGGCTCCAATCGCCCTCAATCAAGCAGGGCTATTGAAAAACAAGCAGTACACTTGTTATGACGGCATTCAAGAGCAAATCCTTGATGGTCAATACGTCAAGGAAACAGTAGTGGTAGATGGTCAATTGACAACTAGTCGAGGCCCCTCAACAGCCCTTGCCTTTGCCTACGAGTTGGTGGAGCAATTAGGAGGAGACGCAGAGACTTTACGAACAGGAATGCTCTATCGAGATGTCTTTGGTAAAAATCAGTAAAACGGGAGTCAAACTCTCGTTTTTTTATGTGGAAAACTCAGGGAAATCATCGCTTTTTTAAGGAAAAAATGGTATAATGAAAGCTATGAAATATCACGATTATATCTGGGATTTAGGTGGAACTTTACTAGATAATTACGAAACTTCAACAGCTGCCTTTGTTGAAACATTGGCATTGTATGGCATCACACAAGACCATGACAGTGTCTATCAGGCTTTAAAGGTTTCTACTGATTTTGCGATTGAGACATTCGCTCCCAACTTAGAGAATTTTTTAGAAAAGTACAAGGAAAATGAAGCCAGAGAGCTTGAACACCCGATTTTGTTTGATGGAGTTTCTGATTTATTGAAAGATATCTCAAATCAAGGTGGCCGTCATTTTTTGGTCTCTCACCGAAATGATCAAGTCTTGGAAATTTTAGAAAAAACCTCTATAGCAGCTTATTTTACAGAAGTGGTGACTTCTAACTCAGGCTTTAAGAGAAAACCAGATCCTGAGTCCATGATTTATTTAAGAGAAAAGTATCAGATTACCTCTGGTCTTGTAATTGGTGATCGACCGATTGATATCGAAGCCGGGCAAGCTGCAGGACTAGCTACCCACTTGTTTACTAGTATCGTGAATTTAAGACAAGTATTAGACATGTAAGAAAAAGGAAAAAGATGACAGAAGAAATCAAAAATCTGCAGGCACAAGATTATGATGCCAGTCAAATTCAAGTTTTAGAGGGCTTAGAGGCTGTTCGTATGCGTCCAGGGATGTATATCGGATCGACCTCAAAAGAAGGTCTTCACCATCTAGTCTGGGAAATTGTTGATAACTCAATTGATGAGGCCTTGGCAGGATTTGCTAGCCATATTCAAGTCTTTATTGAGCCAGATGATTCGATTACAGTTGTTGATGATGGACGTGGTATTCCAGTCGATATTCAGGAAAAAACAGGTCGACCTGCCGTTGAGACTGTCTTTACTGTTCTTCACGCTGGAGGAAAGTTTGGCGGTGGCGGATATAAGGTCTCAGGTGGTCTTCACGGAGTGGGGTCCTCAGTTGTTAACGCCCTTTCAACTCAATTAGACGTTCATGTCCACAAAAATGGTAAAATTCATTACCAAGAATACCGTCGTGGTCATGTTGTCGCAGACCTTGAGGTGGTTGGAGATACGGATAAAACGGGAACAACAGTTCACTTTACACCGGATCCAGAAATTTTCACTGAAACAACAACCTTTGATTTTGATAAATTAAATAAACGGATTCAAGAGTTGGCCTTTCTAAATCGCGGTCTTCAAATCTCCATCGCAGATAAGCGTGAAGGTTTGGAACAAACCAAGCATTATCATTATGAAGGTGGGATTGCTAGTTACGTTGAATATATCAACGAGAACAAGGATGTAATCTTTGATACACCAATTTACACAGATGGTGAGATGGATGATATTACAGTCGAAGTAGCCATGCAGTACACAACGGGTTACCATGAAAATGTCATGAGTTTCGCGAATAATATTCATACCCATGAAGGTGGAACGCATGAGCAAGGTTTCCGTACAGCCTTGACTCGTGTTATCAACGATTATGCTCGTAAGAATAAGTTACTGAAAGACAATGAAGACAACCTAACAGGGGAAGATGTCCGCGAAGGATTAACTGCAGTTATCTCAGTTAAACACCCAAATCCACAGTTTGAAGGACAAACTAAGACCAAACTGGGGAATAGCGAAGTGGTCAAGATTACCAATCGCCTCTTCAGTGATGCATTCTCTGATTTCCTTATGGAGAATCCTCAAATTGCAAAACGCATTGTAGAAAAAGGGATTCTGGCTGCTAAGGCTCGTGTGGCTGCTAAGCGTGCGCGTGAAGTTACCCGTAAAAAATCTGGTTTGGAAATTTCTAACCTTCCAGGAAAATTGGCGGACTGTTCTTCTAACAATCCTGCAGAAACAGAACTCTTCATCGTCGAAGGAGACTCAGCTGGTGGGTCAGCCAAATCTGGTCGTAACCGTGAATTTCAGGCAATCCTTCCGATTCGCGGTAAGATTTTGAACGTTGAAAAGGCAAGTATGGATAAGATTCTAGCTAACGAAGAAATTCGTAGTCTTTTCACAGCGATGGGAACAGGATTCGGTGCAGAATTTGATGTTTCAAAAGCCCGTTACCAAAAACTCGTTTTGATGACCGATGCCGATGTCGATGGTGCTCACATTCGTACCCTTCTTTTAACCTTGATTTATCGTTATATGAAACCAATCCTAGAAGCTGGTTATGTTTATATTGCCCAACCTCCAATCTATGGTGTTAAGGTTGGAAGTGAGATTAAAGAATACATCCAGCCAGGAGCAGATCAAGAAATCAAACTCCAAGAAGCCTTGGCCCGCCACAGTGAAGGACGTGCCAAACCAACCATTCAGCGTTATAAAGGTTTGGGTGAAATGGATGATCACCAGTTGTGGGAAACAACCATGGATCCCGAACATCGCTTAATGGCAAGAGTTTCTGTGGACGATGCTGCAGAAGCAGATAAAATCTTTGATATGTTGATGGGGGATCGAGTAGAGCCTCGTCGTGAATTTATCGAAGAAAATGCCGTCTATAGTACACTTGATGTCTAAAAAATCGGGAGAAGTAGTTCCCTTGGTCTAAAAAATATGATATAATCATTACGATTGTTTCAAGTTAAAAAGGAGTTTAATATGTCTGGTAGTCTAGTAGTATATCTTATAATTGCAATTGCAATTATATTGCTGATTTCATATGCTATAGCAATTTATGTACGGAAACGCAATGAAAGTAAATTAGCAATTTTAGAAGAGAAAAAAGAAGAGCTGTACAATCTTCCAGTTAATGATGAAGTTGAAGCTGTAAAAAATATGCACTTGATTGGACAAAGTCAAGTGACTTTCCGTGAGTGGAACCAAAAATGGGTTGACCTATCTCTTAACTCTTTTGCTGATATCGAAAATAATCTTTTTGAGGCAGAAGGCTATAACAACTCATTCCGTTTTTTCAAGGCCAGTCATCAAATTGACCAAATCGAGAGTCAAATTACCTTGATTGAAGAAGATATTGCGGCAATTCGCAATGCTTTGGCAGATTTGGAGAAACAAGAGTCTAAAAATAGTGGACGTGTTCTTCATACCTTGGACTTGTTTGAAGAGTTGCAACACCGAGTGGCTGATCATTCTGAAGAATATGGCCAAGGTTTAGCTGAAATTGAGAAACAATTGGAAAATATTCAATCAGAGTTTTCTCAGTTTGTTACTTTGAACACTTCAGGTGACCCAGTAGAAGCTGCTGTGATTTTGGATAATGCTGAAAATCATATCTTGGCTTTGAGTCACATTGTTGACCGCCTGCCAGCGATTGTAAAAACATTATCTAAAGAGCTACCTGATCAATTGGAAGATTTGGAGGATGGTTACCGTAAGCTTTTAGATGCTAACTATCATTTTGCTGAAACGGATATTGAATCTCGCTTCCAATTGCTTTATGAATCTTTGAAGAAAAACCACGAAAATATTGCACAATTAGAGTTGGATAATGCTGAGTATGAAAATACTCAAGTTCAAGAAGAAATCAATGCACTCTATGATATCTTTACACGAGAAATCGCTGCTCAAAAAGTAGTAGAAGGCTTAGTTACAACCCTTCCTACATATTTGAAACACATGAAAGATAGTAATGCTGTTTTAGTGGAAGATATTCAACGATTGAGTAACAATTACCTACTATCTGAAACGGATGTTAGTCATGTTCATAGATTACAAGCTGAGTTAGAATCTTTAGAAGAATCTGTATTGGAACTAACTTCTGAACAAGAGGAACATTCTGAACCTTATTCATTCCTTGAAGATCGTTTGGAAAACTTACAAGCGACTTTGAAGGAAATTGAAGATGAACAAGTTGCGGTTAGTCAACGCCTTGCTCAGATTGAAAAAGATGATATCAATGCTCGCCAGAAGGCAAATGTTTATGTTAATCGTCTTCACACAATTAAGAGATATATGGAAAAACGCAATCTTCCAGGTATTCCTCAGAATTTCTTACAGTTGTTCTTTACAGCAAGTAACCATACTGAAGAGTTGATGGCTGAACTAGAAGAAGCTCGGGTCAATATCGAAGCTGTGAACCGTATGCTTGAAATTACAACCAATGATATGGAAGCACTTGAAGAAGAAACATATAATATTGTTCAATATGCAACGTTGACAGAACAATTGCTACAGTATTCGAACCGTTACCGCTCATTTGATGAACGAATTCAAGAAGCTTTTAATGAATCATTAGAAATTTTTGAAAAAGAATTTGATTATCATGCTTCATTTGATAAGATTTCGCAAGCTTTGGAAGTTGCAGAACCAGGTGTAACCAACCGTTTTGTCACTTCATACGAAAAAACACGTGAGACGATTCGTTTCTAACATAATAAAAAAGATTTGGTTCTGTGATAAGCAGCACCAAATCTTTTTTATTTATTTATTGTTTTTAAAAATGCCCAGTTACCAATTGATTTTGATCCGTATTCTAAGTCCATATGGTCCAGTAATACATAATCGTTTTTTTCGTAGAATGAGACATTTCTAGCTGTACTAGTTATGAGTCCCAAGTGTTTACAGCCTTTTGATTTGACATAAGGTTCAATCCCTTGTGTCAGAAAAGTACTGCCTATTCCCTGCCCCTTACTTTCTATATTGACAGCTAAGGCCATCAAATACCAATCAAACTCTCCAGATTTTTCTAAATGCTTTTTGGAACGTTTTACAAAGTTAAAGTATTTAAGGAGATTTTGTGGTCGAATGTAGCGAAAAATGTTTGTTCCACCATTTCGTAGATAGGATAGTATACAAAAATCTTTTTGTTGCAAAAGGGCGACTGCTAGTAATTCTCCATCTTGTTCCGCAATTAAACAGTTTCCCTTCTTAATATAGACTCTAGTAAGCAGAATTTGTAATGTTTCTACAAAATTAGGATAATAATCAGGTTTCTTTAAGTCATCAGTTATAATCGTTAAAAAAGGATAGTCAAGAAAGGAATTGGCTAATAGTTTTCCAATTTTTTCGTATTCTTCAAGTCTTGCCTCTCGATATATGATGTCTCCCATGCTTGTCTCCTTTGTTAGCCATAAAACCATGAATGATAGGATTTCAAGATAAAAAAATGGAGATGATTTAAAAAGCAAGTTAGAACCCAACTCTGTGCTATAAGGTTCAATAGCTTTCAAATCTCTCCAAGATTTTATTTGGTCGGAATTGAAATTCCAATTAATTTTTCTGAATAGAGGGTTTTGATATTGGCTTCATCAATAGAGTCCTTATCAATTTTACGTTTCAAGAAAAATTCTTGAATAGCTTCGATTTCAGGTTCGCGAATAGCGCGGTGTTTGTTTGAGATGAGGATTTCATAGTGAAGCGGAGCTTGGGTAAAAATAACATCGGTATTCCCAGCAGAATAGACCTCAACAAGGGTTGCATCTGTACTTTCTAGCTGGCTTTTAACAAGTTGCGAGTGTGAGTTTGTCGTATTGATTAGCTTCATAACATTTCCTCCGATTTTCTAATTCTATTATAGCACTTTTTGAATAAAGTAGCTTGATTTAGTCAATCTTATGCTGTTTTTTCCAAGATTCAATAGCCCATTTATGGCTACCACGTTTGAGATTTTCAATCGCCTTGTCAATAGGGAACCAGGCAATATGATTAAAGTCTTCTAGTGGCTTTTGCACTTCTTTGAAAGAAGTCGCTTCATAGAGGTAGGCAGGATTGTAGTAGTAGGTGTCACGGTGACGAGAGTAGAAATATTCGTCAGCTTGTCCGTAATAGGTACCAATCTCAGCTGTGAAGCCAAGCTCTTCAATCAATTCACGTTTTAGGGCTTCCTGATGGTTCTCACCAGCTTCAATTTCACCACCTGGTAGGAACCAAGCGCCATTGGGTGCTTGAACAAGAACAATTTGTTTTTGTTCAGCATCAGGGATAACTGCATATACGCCATAACGGTGCTGGTAGGTTACATTCTCTTTTTTTTCTCCAAAGGTTGGATTTGCCATTGCATTTTCCTCATTATCTATTATCTTTATTATTATCTTAATGGACAAAGGCCGAGCTGTCAAGAACTTATAGTTATTTTTGTAAAAAGGAGCAGAAAATTTTCATTTTCTACTCCTTTTCTATAGGATTTATACTTCTTTTTCAGAAGTTTTTACTTCAGATTTTTTGGCAGACTTAATTTGAATCTTGCCCTTGCTGGTCATAACTGCCTTGAGGTCTTTTTCGCTTGGATTTTCAAGGTAGTAGTCAGTGATTGCGTCCTCAATATAGTCTTGAATAGTACGACGAAGTGGGCGTGCCCCCATTTTTGGATCATAACCGAGGTCAACTAATTTTTCCTTGACCTTGTCAGTTACATCTAAATGAATGTTGTTACTTGAAAGACGTTTGTTAACATCTGCTAGCATAAGCTCGACAATCTGAAGGAGGTTATCCTTGCTGAGAGCCTTAAATTCAATAATACCATCAAAACGGTTCATAAACTCTGGGCTAAAGAAGTTACCGAGTTCACCGAGAACAGAATTGGTACGTCCTTCTCTAGCAGCACCAAATCCAACGCTGGCTTCGGCCTTACCTGTACCTGCATTTGAGGTCATGATAATGATGGCATCCTTGAAGCTAACGGTACGTCCTTGCCCATCTGTCAAACGACCATCGTCCAAGACCTGGAGGAACATATGCATAACATCTGGATGGGCTTTCTCTACTTCATCCAAGAGAATAAGAGAATATGGATTACGGCGGACTTTTTCAGTTAATTGCCCAGCCTCATCGTAGCCAACATAACCTGGAGGGGCGCCGACCAACTTAGCTACACTGTGTTTTTCCATATATTCACTCATATCGAAGCGAATCATACTCTCAGCAGAACCAAAGAGTTCGATAGCTAGTTGTTTGGAAAGTTCTGTCTTACCGACGCCAGTTGGTCCGACGAAGAGGAAGCTTCCAATTGGGCGATTAGGCGTCCCAAGTCCAACACGATTACGGCGAATAGCCTTAGCAATCTTATCGACAGCATCGTCCTGTCCAATAACATGAGACTTGAGGTCTTCAGCTAGATGGATGAGTTGAGATTGTTCTTTCTCTTTCAAATCTCCAACAGGGATATTGGTTTTCTGTTCGATAATGTGCTCAATGGTTTTCTCACTGATGATAGGAGTATCTTGGTCTGTGACCTTTTTCTTTTGCATTTCCTTATATTTAGCAATCTGGTCACGGAAGTAGGCAGCTTTTTCAAAATCTTCCTCTCGTGTAGCTTGAGATTTGAGATTTTCAGCTTCAATCAAGCGTTGATCAATCACTTTAGGATCCACAAAATTCAAGGTTAAGTTCATCTTAGAACCTGCTTCATCTAGGAGGTCAATGGCCTTGTCAGGTAAGAAGCGATCTTGTATGTAGCGATTGGAAAGAGTTGCAGCTGCTTCAATTGCGGCATCGGTATATTGAACGTGGTGGTAGTCTTCGTATTTCTTTTGAATGCCTTTGAGGATAGTGATTGTTTCTTCCACCGTTGGTTCATCGACCTTAACCGGTTGCATACGACGCTCTAGGGCCGCATCCTTTTCAATGATACGGTATTCATTAAGGGTAGTAGCACCGACCAGTTGTAGTTCCCCACGAGCAAGGGCTGGCTTGAGGATATTTCCTGCATCCATATTGCCATCGCCTGCAGAACCTGCACCGACAATTTCATGGATTTCATCGATAAAGAGGATGATGTCCTCACGTTTGCGAATTTCTTCCATGAGCTTTTGCATGCGTTCTTCAAATTGTCCACGGATACCGGTTCCTTGAACTAGGCTAACCACATCCAGACGGATGACTTGTTTACCTTGTAGTTTATGTGGAACATCGCCATCAACGATTTTCTGAGCTAGACCTTCGACAACGGCAGTTTTTCCGACACCTGGTTCACCGATAAGAACAGGATTATTCTTGGTTCTGCGATTGAGAATCTCGATGACACGGATAATCTCATCATCGCGTCCAATAACGGGGTCGATATCGCCACGACGAGCAATCTCAGTTACATTGATACCAAATTCTTCTAGTAGGCCTTTTTCTTGGCTTGGAGGCGGAGTTTGGGCAGGTCCACGATTTTGGGAGCCATAACCGCCGTTTCCACCGTAGCCTCCACCTGATTGGGTTGGGGGAGTTGGAGGAGTATTGTTAGAAGGTCTGAAATTGTTTAGGTCATTGAAGAAATCGCCGAAAGGATCAAAGTCACGATTGTTCAGATCCGTCATACCTTGAAAGAGGCTATTGTTAGGATCTGTCTTGATAATCTTATAGCAGTTTTGACAGAGGTCAATTTGTTTTTGTTTTCCATTGAGATTGGTATAAAGATGAATTGTTGAGTCATTGATTTTACAGTTTTGACAAAGCATACATCTACCTCATTTCTTTCTTTAGCCTGACCTGTTTAAAGGTCAAAAATAGTCAAATTTCTATACTCTCATTATAACAGGATTGGGGTGTAAAGCAAGTAAAAAGATTGCAGCTTTGAGAAGTTGTTACAATGAAAATCTTTGGGAATTTGAGTTATAAAAAAATCCTATTTGTGAGACAAAAAGGATTTTGGTTAGACATGCAGGGGCAATCCCAGCTTGTTTTGTATTAGTAAAGGAGTTCGTAAATCTCCATTGCAATCAAGTCAATGCTGTCAAACGTATAAGTTTCGCGAGCTTCTACATCACGAAGGGTAAAGATTGATCCGTTTTCTTCGTCGTGGCTGTATGCAACTTCTGCAACAACAACTCCTTCGCGTTCAAAATTACGTTTTAAATTTCCGCCGTCTTTTGCCATTGCTTCAAGGCGGTTGATGATTCTAACCAAATGTGATTCCATTTTGATTCTCCTTCATTTCTTATCGTTACTATTTTACCATAAAGAAGGTCAACTTGCCTAGAAAAAACTAAGATTTCTCGCTAATTCTACCAGCTTAAAGATTTTTTGAATAAATTAGACAAAAGATTTGAATTTTAATTCAACTCATGTTATAATCATACAGTATTCTATTTTAGAAAGCAGTGAGACTATGAATTTTTCTTTTTTACCAAAGTATTTACCTTATTTTAACTATGGGGCTGTTGTGACGGTTCTCATTTCTATCTGCGTTGTCTTTTTTGGGACTATTTTGGGTGTTGTCTTGGCTTTTGGGCAACGTTCAAAGTTTAAACCGCTTGTTTGGCTTGCCAACTTGTACGTTTGGATTTTCCGTGGGACACCGATGATGGTTCAGATTATGATTGCCTTTGCTCTTATGCATATCAATGCTCCGACTATTCAGGTCGGGATTTTGGGTGTTGATCTTTCTCGTCTGATTCCAGGGATTTTGATTATCTCAATGAACAGTGGTGCTTATGTTTCTGAGACTGTTCGGGCTGGGATTAATGCGGTTCCAAAAGGTCAACTAGAGGCGGCCTATTCTTTAGGGATCCGTCCTAAAAATGCCATGCGCTATGTGATTTTGCCACAAGCTATCAAAAATATCTTGCCAGCATTGGGAAACGAATTTATCACTATTATCAAGGATAGTTCTCTCTTATCAGCTATTGGTGTCATGGAGTTGTGGAATGGGGCTACAACAGTTTCTACAACAACTTATCTACCTCTGACTCCACTTTTATTTGCAGCCTTTTACTATTTGATTATGACTTCTATTTTGACAGTGGCTTTGAAAGCTTTTGAAAAACGTATGGGACAAGGAGATAAGAAATAATGACAGAAACCTTGATAAAAATCGAAAATTTACATAAATCCTTTGGAAAGAATGAAGTATTGAAGGGCATCAACCTCGAGATTAAAAGAGGAGAAGTTGTCGTTATCATCGGTCCTTCAGGGAGCGGGAAATCTACCTTGCTTCGTTCTATGAATTTGTTGGAAGAAGCAACCAAGGGGAAGGTTATCTTTGAGGGAGTCGATATTACGGACAAGAAGAATGACCTGTTTGCCATGCGTGAGAAGATGGGCATGGTTTTCCAACAATTTAACCTCTTTCCTAATATGACTGTGATGGAAAATATTACCTTGTCACCTATCAAGACCAAAGGTGAAAGCAAGGCAGTTGCTGAGAAGAGAGCCCAAGAGCTTTTGGAAAAAGTTGGTTTGCCAGATAAGGCAACTGCTTATCCACAGAGTTTGTCTGGTGGCCAGCAACAACGGATTGCCATCGCGCGTGGGTTGGCTATGGAACCAGATGTTTTGCTCTTTGACGAGCCAACCTCAGCCTTGGACCCTGAGATGGTAGGAGAGGTACTGGCTGTTATGCAAGACCTTGCCAAGTCAGGAATGACCATGGTTATCGTAACACATGAAATGGGATTTGCCCGTGAGGTGGCAGACCGTGTCATCTTTATGGCAGACGGAGTGGTTGTTGAAGATGGGACACCTGAGCAGATTTTTGAACAGACCCAAGAACAACGGACTAAGGACTTCTTGAGTAAGGTTTTATAATCTATTTTAAAATTTCAAGACAAGATTAGTGAAAAGCTCGACCCGAGCTTTTTCTTATAGTTTGAAACTATAGGGTTGCCTAGGAAAGAAGTGTTAGAGGGGACTAGCAGTTTTTGGTATAATGTAAGATAGTTTGAAAGAAAAGAGAAGTGATATGACACAGATTATTGATGGGAAAGCTTTAGCGGCCAAATTGCAGGGGGAGTTGGCTGAAAAGACTGCAAAATTAAAGGAAGAATCAGGTCTAGTACCTGGTTTGGTAGTGATTTTGGTGGGAGACAATCCAGCCAGCCAAGTCTACGTTCGCAACAAGGAACGGTCAGCTCTCGCTGCTGGCTTCCGTAGTGAAGTAGTGCGAGTTCCAGAGACCATTACCCAAGCGGAATTGTTAGACTTGATTGCCAAATACAATCAAGATCCAGCTTGGCATGGGATTTTGGTCCAGTTACCTTTACCAAAACATATCAATGAAGAGGCAGTTTTATTAGCCATTGACCCCGAAAAAGATGTGGATGGTTTCCATCCCCTAAACATGGGTCGCCTCTGGTCTGGTCATCCAGTTATGATTCCTTCGACACCTGCAGGAATTATGGAGATGTTTCATGAATATGGGATTGATCTAGAAGGTAAAAATGCGGTCGTCATCGGTCGTTCAAATATCGTTGGAAAACCCATGGCCCAGCTTCTTTTGGCCAAGAATGCAACAGTGACCTTGACTCACTCACGGACTCATAATCTTGCTAAGGTGGCTGAAAAAGCGGATATTCTTGTGGTCGCAATTGGTCGTGCTAAGTTTGTGACTGCTGATTTTGTGAAACCAGGTGCGGTTGTCATCGATGTCGGGATGAACCGCTATGAAAATGGTAAGCTCTGTGGGGATGTGGATTATGAGGCAGTTGCCCCACTTGCTAGCCATATTACGCCAGTTCCTGGAGGTGTAGGTCCTATGACCATTACTATGCTGATGGAGCAAACTTATCAAGCAGCACTCCGGACATTGGAGAGAAAATTTTAAAAGTAAGTTTATAAAAGGAGGTATGCGCTTCCTTTTTGTTGTATAATGGAGTGAGGTGATTAGATGATTTTAAAAATTTATAATGGAGAATATAGTTTACAATGGGATAGAATATACTACTTAGCACTAATTGATTATCCAAATATTCAAGAGTGGGAATTAGAAAAAATTGCTAAATTTATAGCTTACGAAAAACTTCATAGACGTCAAACAAGTATTGAGTGTGCTGATTCTTGTTTAAAAAAAGAAATTTTAGATTACATCTGTCAGCATCCCTTTCTGCCACCATTTACCCCTACAGATAAAAGAGTAGCCTCGACTTATGATCTACATAAGAGGTTAGTGACTTCAGACTACTGTAGTCATACTACGACTATAGATGTAGCGATTTCTATCTTTAAAACAGGTCAGATTTTATCTGCTGTGAAAGCCTTTGGGCGAGATGCTGAGGAGTTGGTTTTGGATAGTAGAAATGCTGCATCGGATCCGATAGATTATTTTGACTATGTCATGTTAGGGTGGTCAAATACAAGTTCTGGTTATCGATTAGCGATGGAGCGTTTATTAGGTCGAGCTCCTTCAGAGAAAGAATTACAAGACAAGTTTATTCCTGGAGTAAGTTTTCATTTTATCTATACAGATTTGATTAAAGTTCCTGGTTATATTTTTGATGGTTACCATGCTGTAAAAATTAAGGACATGCTTAATTTATTAAGTGAGTTGTATATTTGCATTATTCCAACTCATAATAAGAGCCAATTTGAAAATATTATTCCAACCAAAATACAAGATAGGGTGTATTATCTTGACTATGCTGGAGAAGACTTAGAAGAGTGGACTAAGAAAGTCTATCAAGTTGTTTTAAAACAATCAGATAAAGGATAGTTGAGGAAAAACGATGAGAGTGATTGAGCAAGCATTATTAGAAAAAGTCATTATTGAACGTTCTCGCACCAGTCATAAAGGAGACTATGGTCGTTTGCTGTTGCTTGGTGGGACTTATCCTTATGGTGGTGCTATCATCATGGCTGCTTTGGCGGCTGTTAAAAGTGGAGCTGGTTTGGTGACCGTTGGAACGGACAGGGAAAATATCCCTGCTCTACACAGCCATTTGCCTGAGGCTATGGCCTTTTCTCTGCAAGACCAGCAATTGTTACAAGAGCAATTGGAGAAGGCAGAAGTTGTCTTGCTGGGACCTGGTTTACGAGACGATGCTTTTGGAGAAGATCTAGTAAAACAAGTCTTTGTTAATTTAAGCCAAAATCAGATTTTGATTGTAGATGGTGGTGCCCTGACCATTCTTGCTAGAACAAGTTTGTCATTTCAATCTAACCAGCTTATCCTAACTCCCCACCAAAAGGAGTGGGAAAAACTGTCTGGTATTGCTATTGAAAAGCAAAACGAAGATGCAACAGCTAGTGCCCTGACTTCCTTTCCTCAAGGAACAATTTTGGTGGAGAAAGGTCCAGCTACACGTATTTGGCAAGTTGGCCAATCTGATTATTACCAGTTACAGGTTGGCGGTCCCTATCAGGCGACTGGGGGAATGGGAGATACTCTTGCTGGAATGATTGCAGGATTTGCAGGCCAATTTCGACAGGCCAGTCTCTACGAACGTGTGGCAGTAGCAACCCATCTTCATTCAGCCATAGCCAAAGAACTATTTCAAGAACATTATGTGGTCTTGCCGACGGAAATCAGCAGTCATCTTCCCCAAAAAATGAAAAAAATATCTCAAAAAGGCACCTGATTGTTTCAGGCGCCTTTATATCTTTTAGAAAAATCCTTTAATCTTTCCAACGAGGCCATCTAGACCTTCAGAACCAGAAATCAACTGCTGAGCTTGAGAGAAGTATTCTCCAAGTTGGTCTTGATTTTCTGCAACAAATGTTTTTGCAGCTTCGAAATCTTTTGTTTCGATTAATTCTTTTACTTGATTAAACAAATCTAATGGATTCATCCTATTTCTCCTTTTCTGTACTTAACTATTTAACCATCTTTATGATAAAAAATCAACTGTTGCTGCTTTTGGCTAGGACATGTTTTTATCTACAAGTTCTCATAACTAAGATTCTAACTACCAAAACAAGGTGGACATAAAAATAAAAATGTTCGGGTTTTTCTAGTGTATCCATGAAATAAAAACGGATACATGTTATAATAGAAATAGCTCTTTAATGGAGGTGTTTGAGTGGAAAATCTGAAGAAAATGGCAGGCATCAAGGCTGCTGAGTTTGTCAAGGATGGCATGGTAGTCGGACTTGGAACGGGGTCTACTGCCTATTATTTCGTAGAAGAAATCGGTCGTCGGATCAAGGAAGAAGGGTTACAGATTACAGCTGTAACGACTTCTAGTGTGACTAGTAAACAGGCTGAAGGGCTTAATATCCCACTCAAGTCTATTGACCAAGTAGACTTTGTCGATGTGACAGTCGACGGGGCGGATGAAGTGGATAGTCATTTTAATGGAATCAAAGGTGGTGGTGGTGCCCTTCTGATGGAGAAGGTTGTGGCAACGCCCTCAAAAGAATATATTTGGGTGGTGGATGAAAGCAAGCTGGTAGACAAACTAGGTGCTTTTAAATTGCCTGTGGAAGTGGTTCGGTATGGCGCAGAACAGGTTTTCCGTCGTTTTGAGCGAGCTGGCTACAAACCAAGTTTCCGTGAAAAAGACGGCCAACGTTTTGTGACCGATATGCAGAACTTTATCATTGACCTTGCCTTGGATATCATTGAAGATCCAATTGCTTTCGGACACGAATTGGACCATGTCGTTGGTGTTGTAGAGCACGGCCTATTTAACCAAATGGTGGATAAGGTCATCGTTGCTGGACGAGATGGAGTTCAGATTTTAACTTCAACAAAAGCAAACTAATCAAAATAATAAGGAGATACACTATGTCAAAATTTAATCGTATTCACTTGGTGGTACTAGATTCTGTAGGAATCGGTGCTGCACCAGATGCTAATAACTTTGTCAATGCAGGGGTTCCAGATGGAGCTTCTGACACATTGGGACACATTTCTAAAACAGTTGGTTTGAATGTGCCAAACATGGCTAAAATCGGTCTAGGAAATATTCCTCGTGAAACACCTCTTAAGACTGTTCCAGCTGAAAGCAATCCAACAGGATATGCAACAAAATTGGAAGAAGTATCTCTTGGTAAGGATACCATGACTGGACACTGGGAAATCATGGGCCTTAACATTACAGAACCTTTCGATACTTTCTGGAATGGATTCCCAGAAGAAATCTTGACAAAAATTGAAGAATTCTCAGGACGCAAGGTCATTCGTGAAGCTAACAAACCTTACTCAGGTACAGCCGTTATCGATGACTTTGGACCACGCCAGATGGAAACTGGGGAGTTGATTATCTATACTTCAGCTGACCCTGTTTTGCAAATTGCTGCCCACGAAGACATCATTCCTCTGGATGAATTGTATCGTATCTGTGAATACGCTCGTTCGATTACCCTTGAGCGCCCAGCCCTTCTAGGTCGCATCATTGCCCGTCCTTATGTAGGTGAACCAGGTAACTTCACTCGTACAGCAAATCGTCGTGACTTGGCCGTATCTCCATTTGCACCAACTGTTTTGGATAAACTCAATGAAGCAGGTATCGATACTTATGCTGTTGGTAAAATCAACGATATCTTTAACGGTGCTGGTATCAACCATGACATGGGCCACAACAAGTCAAACAGCCATGGAATTGATACACTATTGAAGACCATGGGCCTTGCTGAATTTGAAAAAGGATTCTCATTCACAAACTTGGTTGACTTTGATGCCCTTTACGGCCACCGTCGTAATGCTCACGGCTACCGTGATTGCTTGCATGAGTTTGATGAACGCTTACCTGAAATTATCGCAGCCATGAGAGAGAACGACCTTCTCTTGATTACTGCGGACCATGGAAATGACCCAACGTATGCAGGAACAGACCACACTCGTGAATATATTCCATTGTTGGCCTACAGCCCTGCCTTTAAAGGAAATGGTGTCATTCCAGTAGGACATTTTGCAGATATCTCAGCGACTATTGCCGATAACTTTGGTGTTGAAACTGCCATGATTGGGGAAAGTTTCTTAGATAAATTGGTATAAGATGACGCGCTATGCTTTACTTGTTCGGGGCATTAATGTCGGTGGGAAAAATAAAGTTGTCATGGCGGAGCTTCGGCAAGAACTGACAGAGTTGGGACTGGAAAAAGTTGAAACCTACATCAACAGTGGCAATATTTTCTTTACTTCGACAGATCCCAAAGTCCGATTGGTTGAAAAGTTAGAGGCTTTCTTTGCAGTCCATTATCCATTTATTCAGAGCTTTTCTTTACTGAGTCAGGAAGATTATGAAGAAGAGCTGAAGAATCTGCCAGATTGGTGGACCAAAGATTTGGCACGAAAGGATGTCCTCTTTTACACGGAGGGATTGGATGTGGCTCAAGTCATTGAGACAGTTGAAAGTTTGGAATTGAAAGATGAAATCGTTCATTTTGGAAGACTTGGGATTTTCTGGGGGAAATTCTCTGAGGAATCCTTCTATGCAACTGCCTATCATAAGTACTTGCTCAAGATGCCTTTTTATCGCAACATCACCATTCGTACTGCCAAAACTTTTGACAAAATCGGTCAAATGCTAAAAAATAATAAAGGAGATACACAATGACATTTTTAGATAAGATCCAAGAAACAGCTGCTTTTCTGAAAAACAAGGGAATCCAAGCACCTGAGTTCGGTCTAATCCTTGGATCAGGGCTTGGAGAACTTGCAGAAGAAATCGAAAATCCTGTTGTAGTAGACTATGCAGATATTCCAAACTGGGGCCGCTCTACAGTAGTCGGTCACGCTGGTAAATTGGTATATGGAGAACTTGCAGGTCGCAAGGTCTTGGCTCTTCAAGGTCGTTTCCATTTCTACGAGGGAAATCCTCTTGAAGTCGTGACTTTCCCAGTACGTGTGATGAAAGTTCTCGGATGTGAAGGTGTCATTGTAACCAATGCAGCTGGAGGTATTGGATTTGGGCCTGGTACCTTGATGGCTATCTCAGACCATATCAATATGACGGGGCAAAACCCATTGATGGGTGAAAACTTGGATGAATTTGGTCCACGTTTCCCTGATATGTCTAAAGCCTACACACCAGAATACCGTGCTACTGCCCATGAAGTGGCTAAAAAACTTGGTATCAAGCTTGATGAAGGTGTCTATATCGGTGTAACTGGTCCGACTTATGAAACACCAGCAGAAATTCGCGCCTATAAGACACTGGGAGCAGATGCAGTTGGTATGTCGACTGTTCCTGAAGTGATTGTGGCAGCCCACTCAGGTTTGAAAGTTCTCGGTATTTCATGTATTACTAACCATGCTGCAGGCTTCCAAGAAGAACTTAACCACGAAGAAGTTGTAGAAGTGACTGAACGTGTTAAAGGCGACTTCAAAGGCTTGCTTAAAGCGATTCTTGCAGAATTGTAATCATGTTAATAGAATTGAGGAGTATTTTTCGAAAAATCCCTTATAATTTTAGATTATTCATAGCAGTAATTCTGCAAGGAATAGTTTCGGGTTTATCTGGTATAGTTCTCCATTATCTTTTAGAGATGGTGGAGGAGCTGGCTTTTGGTCAGTCAGAGCATCATAGTGAATTTTTGACAGATGGAGTTTCCTCTTCACGGATAGGACTAAGTTTAATAATGGTGGGTCTTAGCTCGTCCTTAGTCTGGTACTTCTTGCAAAAAGGGTCGAAGATTTATTCCATCAAAGCTCAGATGAAGGATGAGACTTCACAATACAAGCTTCATTTTTTAAGACAGCTATTTCATTCAATTTGTCAGATCATTGCAGTTGGAGGGGGAGCGCCTATTGGTAAAGAAGCTGCGCCACGAGAGATTGGAACTCTATTTGCAGGGCCAATTGGAAAAATATGTATACTGTCTATGAAGGATCGCATCTTTCTCCTTGCTTGTGGTGCTGGTGCTGGTTTAGCGGCTGTCTATCAGGTTCCATTAACAAGTGTCTTCTTTGTTTTTGAAACCCTAGGAATTGCTCTATCTATTAAACGATTTATCTTAGTCGGTTTGACTACCTATGTCTCAACCTATATAGCAGGCTGGGTTATTTCAGATCAGGCTCTCTACCAGATTCCAGTCATCACATGGTCATTAAAGCAAATATGGATTATTCCCTTATTACTTCTTTTCTTAACCCCACTAGCTTGGCTTTTTGGTCGCTTAAGTAAGGCAGCGTCTTCAAACAGAATAAAAGATAAACGAATACTTCTAACATTGCCCTCAGCTTTTCTTTTTCTTATTGGATTAGCAAGTTATTTTCCACATCTACTTGGAAATGGACGTATGATGGCTCAGGAAGTATTGAATGGTAGCAATGGCAAAACAGTACTCCTTTTGTTTATATTAAAAGCATTAGTTGTTCTTATTACTCTGTGGGCAGGGGCCTATGGTGGTACACTTACGCCATCTTTTGCCTTGGGGATGGCTGGAGCTGCTCTCTTTGGAATGATTCTAGGTGGGGGTAGCCAGCCAAGCATTTTGCTTTTGGGATCTGTTTGCTTTTTGTCTGTGACCTTGAGGGCTCCCTGGTCTGCAACTGGATTAGTTATAGGTTTCACTGGGCTAGGTATAGATTCTCTTCCGTATCTCTTAGTGACAGCTGTTTTAGCCTATGAATTTGCAAAAATGTTAGACCACTTTCCTTGTGCTAGCATACTGTGTCAGAAGTCAAATAATAAAGTAATTAGGTAGGAAATGCCCATTTCTTCTAGTTATGGATTTAACTTAAAAGATTAAAAACTATTGTCAATTTATCAATAACTGTTTGAAATAAAAAAGAAGTAGGTTTATCGGAGTCATGATTGAATCCGATTTTTCCTAGCCATGAAATATAAAAATAAAAAAAGAAAGGTAGAGCGAGATGTTCTAATTTGAACATGAGCGGAAAACTTTTCTAAAAACTCAGAAGAGAAGGGGAATTCGGGCTTGAATTGAAGCCGGTCTAATCTTCTCGATATCATCAAAATTAAGAAAGAAAGGAATTGAACCCACCCTAAAAGCAGTGGGAAAAAGATAGTTGGTCTAGCGAGCATCGCTCACTGTACCCAACTCCTATTTTCCCTTTGCTTTTTGACGGGTTTGGTATCTTTCTCAATATAAAATATAAAATAAAGAAAGGTAGAGCGTGTGTTCTGATTTGAACACGAGCGGAAAACTTTTCTAAAAACTCAGAAGAGAAGGGAGTTCGGATTTGAATAAAAGCCGCTCTAATCTTCTCAATATCATCAAAATTAAGAAAGAAAGGAATTGACCCCACCCTAAAAGCAGTGGGAAAAAGATAGTTGGTCTAGCGAGCATCGCTCACTGCACCCAACTCCTATTTTCCCTTTGCTTTTTGACGGGTTTGGTATGTTATATTATGTCTATCCATATTGCTGCTCAGCAGGGTGAAATTGCTGATAAAATTCTTCTTCCTGGGGATCCTCTTCGTGCTAAGTTTATTGCGGAGAATTTCCTTGAAGATGCTGTTTGTTTTAACGAAGTGCGTAACATGTTTGGTTACACTGGTACTTACAAGGGCCACCGTGTATCAGTCATGGGAACTGGGATGGGGATGCCATCTATTTCGATTTATGCGCGTGAGTTAATTGTTGACTACGGTGTGAAGAAATTGATTCGTGTGGGAACTGCTGGTTCTTTGAATGAAGATGTTCATGTCCGTGAATTGGTTTTGGCGCAGGCAGCTGCAACCAACTCTAACATCATCCGCAATGACTGGCCACAGTACGATTTCCCACAAATCGCTAGCTTTGATTTGTTGGATAAGGCTTATCATATTGCCAAAAATCTCTGTATGACAACTCATGTTGGGAACGTTTTGTCATCTGATGTCTTTTATTCAAACTACTTTGAAAAGAACATCGAACTTGGTAAATGGGGAGTCAAGGCTGTGGAAATGGAAGCAGCAGCCCTTTACTATCTGGCAGCCCAACACCATGTTGATGCGCTAGCTATTATGACTATCTCTGATAGCTTGGTCAATCCAGATGAAGACACGACTGCAGAAGAACGCCAAAATACCTTCACCGATATGATGAAGGTTGGATTAGAAACCTTGATTGCAAAATAATTATAGCCAAAAAGGAAGCCCTTCTTTATGAATTGGAGGACTTCCTTTTCTTATCCAGAAATTGATCTATCTCTTTTTGTGATCTGAGGATGACCACTTTATATGGATAGGTTTCTTGAACCCACTTGTAGCGTTCCTTAGCGGATTTGCTCCGTCCGTCCCAAAGAATCCATCGGATAAACTCCCAATTAAACTGTTCTTGACAACCAACTGCCATACTTTCTCTGACCTTGCCTCGGTATGTGAGGTATCGTTTAAAGGCTCGAAAGAGACAGGTCAATGGCGAAAAATTAAGAAAGATGATTTGGTCAGCATCCTGCATTCTTTCCTCATAGAAACACCAAGAATAATTTCCATCAATAACCCAAGCTTCATGCTTGGTGAGAAAATTTTTCATCTCATCCAACATCCATTCACGGTCACTGTCTTGCCAACCGGGTTGAAATTGGAGTGTGTCCATGTGAAGTTTTGGGATGGAGTAGCAGTGAGACAATTTTTCGGCTAGAGTTGACTTACCAGCACCAGAATATCCGATAATTGCGATTTTCATTTTCTACCTTTTCCTATTTGAGGACAAAAAAACAGCCTCTATGGACTGTTTCTTATTTAGCAAGTTTAGCTGAAAGACGAGCTTTGTCGCGGCTTGCTTTGTTTTTGTGAATCAAACCTTTAGTTTCTGCTTTATCGATAGCTGAGCTAGCAGCACGGAAAAGTTCTTCAGATGGGTTTGCTTCGAAAGCTTTGATAGCAGTACGCATAGCTGATTTTTGAGCTGAGTTCTTTTCGTTTTGTTTAACGTTCAATTCAGCGCGTTTGATAGCTGATTTAATGTTTGCCAATGTTCTTACCTCCATATTTACTAACTATACCATTATATCTGAAAACTGACGTTTTGACAAGGGAAAATTATTTTTTTAAGTAAATTTCATCGATTTCATGGTTCTTTGTTTTATGAAGAATCACTTCTGCACGATTTCTCGTTGGTTCAATATAATTTTGTAGATTTGTGAGATTGATACTGGTCCAGACCTGATGGGCAAAGGATTCCACTTCCCCAATCGGCATTTGAGTAAAACGATAATAGTAGCTATCAGGGTCGTTTTGGGCTAGGCTCAGCATCTTCAAGAAACGGTCCAGATACCAACTCTCGATGTCATCGACTGCAGCATCAACATAGATGGAAAAGTCAAAGAAGTCAGTAATGTAGAGACGCTCATTTTGTGGATTTTGAAAGACATTTATTCCCTCAACAATGACAAAATCAGCAGCTTTGACGCTCTGCTTTTCCTCAGGTACGATGTCGTAGACTTCATGAGAATAGACAGGAATATCTACATCTTGTCCATTTTTGATGCGATCCAGGAAGTTGAGAAGAGCTTCCATATCATAGCTTTCAGGAAATCCCTTGCGATTTAAAATCCCTTGTTCAATCAAGGTCTGGTTGGGATAGAGAAAGCCGTCAGTTGTTACCAACTCAACCCTAGCATCTGTAAGTGTACGGGACAGTAGGATTTGAAGTAGGCGACTGGTTGTGGATTTTCCAACAGCAACACTCCCAGAAACCCCAATGATAAAAGGCTGGGATTTACTTTCACGTTGGAGGAAAATTCCTTTAGAAAAGGCCAAATCATCCTTGGTACGCTTGTAAATCTGGATGAGATGGGCTAGGGGGAGATAGACATCGGTAACATCCTGCAAACTAATCTGGTCATTAAAACTCTTGATGGACTCTAATTCCTCTTCTGTCAAAGGAGGTGTTGTCTTTCGATGTAACGATTGCCAAGTCTGGCGGCTGATTTTTTCAAAATGTAAAAATTCGTTGGTCATTTGTTTTCCCCTAGATATTTTGTTTATCATACCATAAAAAGCTAAAAAAATAAAGCGGTTTCTTGATGATAGTAAGCCAATATCGTATAATAGAGGTAGATAGAGGTTGACCAATTTATTGATGAAGTAGGAGATAGTTCCTACTGATTTATAAACTTATAAAGGGGGCTTTTTAGTTCACAACTTATAGGAGGTGTACTATGAAAATCTTAAAACGTTACATATTGGAACTCTGTTTTATTTTAAGTTTTGCACTACCTTTTTTAAAAGGAGCCAATGCGGATAATGGTAGACGCTTTGTGGAAATCTATTACGGTTTTACTTTTTTGATGGAACATGCTATTGTAACAGCTATCTTTATCTGTTCGCTCTTGATTGCTTTCTTCCTAAAAAAACGGTGGACGAAATGGCTTGCTGCTGGTAGTTATGTCTTCTTAGTTCTATGGATTGCTACAGAGGGTTATTTCTTCCGCATGTCGCTAGAAGATTTGATACGCCTTTGGACAAGTTTGAAAATTCTGACACAAACTTATCAGTTGGGCTTTTATCTAAACATCTTATTGGGAATCCTGTTGATAATTAAGTATCTGACGGTTAAGCAATAGTAAATGAAAATGCATCTGATTATAGATGACAAATTTATTGTTTTATCCTGACTATGATATTTATGGTTCTAAATGGTTTATCATTTATCTATAAGTGTTGAAAGTGATTGAAGAAAAGGTTTTAGCTACTAGCTTTCTTCAGTCTTTTTTGTTTTATGATCAATTTGTAAACGATTTACAATTTAAGTCAAATTATGGTAAAATAGTTTCATGAGTAAAATGTATTATGCAGAAAATCCTGACGCTGCTCACGACATTCATGAGTTGAGAGTGGACTTGTTGGGAGAAAAAATGACCTTTTTGACGGATGCGGGTGTTTTTAGCAAGAAAATGGTTGACTTTGGCAGTCAACTTTTGCTCAAGTGTCTTGAGGTCAATCAAGGAGAAACTGTCCTTGATGTAGGCTGTGGTTACGGGCCTTTGGGTTTGTCCTTAGCTAAGGCTTATGGAGTTCAGGCGACCATGGTCGATATCAATAATCGTGCCTTGGGTTTGGCGCGACAAAATGCTGAACGAAATAAAGTAGAAGCGACGATTTTCCAGTCCAACATCTATGAACAAGTTGAAGGGAAATTTGACCATGTCATTTCCAATCCTCCTATCCGTGCAGGCAAGAAAGTGGTTCATGAAATTATTGAGAAAAGTAAAGAATTCATAGAAATTGGTGGCGATTTAACAATCGTTATCCAGAAGAAACAAGGGGCTCCAAGTGCTAAGTCTAAGATGGAAGATGTGTTTGGCAATTGTGAAGTCGTTAAAAAAGATAAGGGATACTACATCCTTAGAAGTGTGAAAGAATGAGAGCAGTTGATTTAATCCAAAAGAAACGAGACGGTCAAGAACTGACTTCGAGTGAAATTGAATGGCTGGTAGAAGGCTATGTGTCAGGAACTGTTCCTGATTATCAGATGTCTGCCTTTGCTATGGCTGTTTATTTCAAAGGAATGACGACTCGAGAAATCTCTGATCTAACTATGAAGATGGTCAAGACAGGGCAAGAGTTTGATTTATCCGCTATTGATGGGATTAAGGTTGACAAGCATTCTACGGGTGGTGTTGGTGATAAGGTGACCTTGATTTTGGCTCCTCTTGTTGCTAGCTTCGGTGTGCCTGTGGCAAAAATGAGTGGTCGTGGTCTCGGCCATACTGGCGGTACAATCGATAAATTGGAGTCCATTAAGGGCTATCAAGTGGAACGAAGCCAAGAGGATTTTATTCGTCAGGTGCAGGATATTGGTGTATCTGTTATTGGGCAATCAGACCAGTTGGTCAAAGCAGATAAGCTTCTCTACGCTCTCCGTGATGTGACCGCAACTGTTGACACGATTCCTTTGATTGCGAGTTCGGTGATGAGCAAGAAAATTGCGGCAGGGGCGGATGCTATTTTGCTAGACGTGACTGTCGGTGAGGGTGCCTTCATGAAGACGGTTGATGAGGCGCGTGAATTGGCTCAAACCATGGTAGATTTAGGGAAAGCAGTAGGCCGTAAAACAGTTGCAGTCATTACGGACATGAGTCAACCTTTGGGACGAGCGATTGGAAATCGCCTTGAAATTCTTGAGGCATTGGAGATTTTACAAGGTCAAGGTCGTCAGGATATTACCCACTTCATCTGTGAATTGGCTCAAATTATGCTTGACTTGGCAAATGTAAACAAGACAGTTGAAGAAGTTCGCCAACATCTTGAGAATGGTCAAGCACTGGCTAAGTTTGAGGAGATGGTCCAAGCCCAAGGTGGAGACTTGGAAGACCTCTATCGTCCTGTAAATGTTACCTATGTGGTGGAAATACCTGCTCAGGAAACGGGTGTCATTTCAGCTCTTCCAGCTATGGAATTTGGGCTTTATGCTATGAGACTGGGGGCAGGGCGTGCAGTTAAGTCTGATGCCTTGGACTATGAAACAGGAATTGTTTTTGAAAAGAAAGTTGGAGATTCCGTTCAACAGGGAGAAATTGTTGCAAAAGTATACACAAATGGAAAAATTTCTCCTCAGCTAGTTACAGATTTTCAAAAATATGTTAAAATAAATGATAGGGTGCAAAGTTTACGAGAAATTATAGAAATTATCTCATAAACCGCAGGAGAATCCGAATATGAAATTAAATAAATATATCGATCATACGCTTTTAAAACAAGATGCAACAGAAAATCAAATTGATTGTTTGTTGTCTGAGGCTAGAGAGTATGATTTTGCCAGTGTTTGCGTTAATCCGACCTGGGTTAAATATGCTAAAAAAGGGCTTGAAGGCTCAGATGTCAAGGTCTGCACAGTAGTAGGTTTCCCTTTAGGAGCAACAACTTCAGCTGTGAAAGCATTTGAAACCAAAGAAGCTATCCAAAATGGTGCAGATGAGATTGATATGGTGATCAATGTTGGAGCTCTCAAATCAGGTAATCTTGATTTGGTTGAGTCGGATATTCGCGCAGTAGTGGAAGTAAGTGGTGACAAGTTAGTGAAAGTCATTATTGAAGCTTGCCTTCTGACTGACCAAGAAAAAGTTGTGGCTTGCCAATTGGCCCAAAAAGCTGGAGCTGATTTTGTTAAAACATCTACTGGCTTTTCAACTGGTGGTGCGACGGTGGCAGATGTTAGATTAATGCGTGAAACAGTTGGACCTGATATGGGAGTCAAGGCTGCTGGCGGAGCTCGTTCTTATGCAGATGCTCTTGCCTTTGTGGAAGCAGGTGCGACCCGTATCGGAACTTCAGCTGGGGTAGCCATTTTAAAAGGAGAATTGGCAGATGGCGACTACTGAGTTGATTGAACTAGCAATTGAAACCAGCAAGAAAGCCTATGTGCCCTATTCTCACTTTCCTGTCAGTGCTGTTCTAGTCGCAAAAGATGGTAGTATTTATACAGGTGTCAATATTGAGAATGCTAGTTATTCTTTGACCAACTGTGGAGAACGTACAGCGATTTTTAAAGCAGTTTCCGAAGGGCAAAGAGAATTTTCAGAGCTGATTGTTTATGGTCAAACTGAAAAACCGATTTCACCATGTGGTGCTTGTCGCCAAGTAATGGTCGAATTTTTTGAACAAGATCTAAAAGTGACCTTAGTCGCAAAAGATAAATCGACGGTCGAGATGACGGTCGGGGAGTTACTTCCATACTCTTTTACAGACTTAAATTAGTCTGAGTCGCTCTCTGAGTGGCACGGTCCTTGTGGCCAACCAATCCATACTTGCAACATCGTTGCACATCTTATTTAGGAGGTTCAGTAATGAACAAGAAACAATGGCTAGGTCTTGGCCTAGTAGCAGTGGCAGCAGTTGGACTTGCTGCATGTGGTAACCGCTCTTCTCGTAAGGCAGATTCATCTTCTGATGTGAAGACAAAAGCAGCAATCGTCACTGATACTGGTGGTGTTGATGACAAATCATTCAACCAATCAGCTTGGGAAGGTTTGCAGGCTTGGGGTAAAGAACACAATCTTTCAAAAGATAACGGTTTCACTTACTTCCAATCAACAAGTGAAGCTGACTACGCTAACAACTTGCAACAAGCGGCTGGAAGTTACAACCTAATCTTTGGTGTTGGTTTTGCCCTTCACAATGCAGTTAAAGATGCAGCAGCAGAGCACACTGATTTGAACTATGTCTTGATTGATGATGTGATTAAAGATCAAAAGAATGTTGCGAGCGTAACTTTCGCTGATAATGAGTCAGGTTACCTTGCAGGTGTAGCTGCAGCAAAAACAACTAAGACAAAACAAGTTGGTTTTGTAGGTGGGCAGGAGTCAGAAGTTATCTCTCGTTTTGAAGCAGGATTCAAGGCTGGTGTTGCGTCAGTAGACCCATCTATCAAAGTCCAAGTTGACTACGCTGGTTCATTTGGTGATGCTGCTAAAGGTAAAACAATTGCAGCTGCACAATACGCAGCCGGTGCAGATATTGTTTACCAAGTAGCTGGTGGTACAGGTGCAGGTGTCTTTGCAGAAGCAAAATCACTTAACGAAAGCCGTCCTGAAAATGAAAAAGTTTGGGTTATCGGTGTTGACCGTGACCAAGAAGCAGAAGGTAAATACACTTCTAAAGATGGCAAAGAATCAAACTTTGTTCTTGTATCTACTTTGAAACAAGTTGGTACAACTGTAAAAGATATTGCTAACAAGGCAGAAAAAGGTGAATTCCCTGGCGGTCAAGTGATCGTTTACTCATTGAAAGATAAAGGGGTTGACTTGGCAGTGACAAACCTTTCAGAAGAAGGTAAAAAAGCTGTCGAAGATGCTAAAGCTAAAATCCTTGATGGAAGCGTAAAAGTTCCTGCAAAATAATGGATGGAAGTCATTTCTTAGGAAGCGGCCCTCGGCCGCTTTTTTAAGAGTTGAGACAAAGTCATTTTGTCTCAGTAAAGCTTGCTACTAGATAAACTAGCAAGTTTTATTGAAATAAAATAAGACTCTGAAAGGAAGAGCACATGGCACACGAAAATGTCATTGAGATGCGTGATATTACCAAGGTGTTTGGTGAATTTGTTGCCAACGACAAAATCAACCTGCACCTACGAAAAGGTGAAATTCATGCACTTTTAGGAGAAAATGGGGCTGGTAAGTCCACGCTCATGAACATGTTAGCAGGGCTTCTTGAACCAACCAGTGGTGAAATTGTGGTCAACGGTCAAGTTGTCAACCTCGACTCCCCATCTAAAGCAGCTGGCTTGGGAATCGGAATGGTTCACCAGCACTTTATGTTGGTAGAGGCTTTCACGGTGGCTGAAAACATCATTTTAGGTAGTGAATTGACTAAAAATGGTGTGCTAGATATCGCTGGAGCTAGCAAAGAAATCAAGGCTCTTTCTGAACGTTATGGCTTAGCTGTTGACCCTTCTGCCAAGATAGCAGATATCTCAGTTGGAGCCCAACAACGTGTAGAAATTTTAAAAACCCTTTATCGGGGGGCTGATATCCTTATCTTTGACGAACCGACGGCCGTTTTGACTCCATCAGAAATTGATGAGTTGATGGCTATTATGAAAAATCTTGTCAAAGAAGGGAAATCAATTATCTTGATTACCCACAAGTTGGACGAGATTCGCGCAGTTTCTGACCGCGTTACAGTTATCCGTCGTGGGAAATCAATTGAAACTGTAGAAATCGCAGGGGCAACCAATGCTGATTTAGCAGAAATGATGGTGGGACGTTCTGTTTCCTTTAAAACAGAGAAACAAGCCTCTCAACCAAAAGAAGTGGTTTTGTCTATCAAAGATTTGGTGGTCAATGAAAACCGCGGTGTCCCAGCTGTGAAAAATCTGTCCTTGGATGTTCGTGCTGGAGAGATTGTTGGTATTGCAGGGATTGATGGAAATGGTCAGTCTGAACTGATTCAAGCCATTACAGGTCTTCGCAAGGTTGAATCTGGTAGCATTGAGCTAAAAGGAGATTCAATTGTAGGCTTGCACCCACGACAAATTACAGAACTAAGTGTTGGGCACGTTCCAGAAGACCGCCACCGTGATGGCTTGATTTTGGAAATGATGATTTCTGAAAATATTGCCCTTCAAACCTACTATAAAGAACCACATAGTAAAAATGGAATTTTGAACTATTCAAATATTACTTCTTATGCTAAAGAGCTAATGGAAGAGTTTGATGTTCGTGCTGCCAGCGAATTTGTTCCTGCAGCTGCACTCTCAGGAGGAAATCAACAAAAAGCAATTATTGCTCGTGAAATTGATCGAGATCCTGATCTCCTTATCGTCAGCCAGCCAACTCGTGGGTTGGATGTCGGTGCCATTGAGTATATCCACAAACGCTTGATTGAAGAGCGTGATAATGGGAAGGCTGTCCTTGTTGTCAGCTTTGAACTAGATGAGATTTTGAACGTCTCAGACCGTATTGCCGTTATCCACGATGGTAAGATTCAAGGTATTGTATCACCAGAAACAACCAATAAACAAGAACTTGGTGTCTTGATGGCTGGTGGAAACTTGGGAAAGGAGAAGAGAGATGTCTAAAAAATTACAACAAATTTCGGTTCCCTTGATTTCTGTCTTCCTAGGAATTTTACTCGGGGCCATTGTCATGTGGATCTTCGGTTATGATGCTATTTGGGGCTACGAAGAATTGTTCTATACAGCCTTTGGTAGTCTACGCGGGATTGGAGAAATCTTCCGTGCTATGGGGCCTTTGGTCTTGATTGGTCTTGGCTTTGCTGTTGCCAGTCGTGCTGGTTTCTTTAACGTCGGACTTCCTGGTCAGGCTTTGGCTGGTTGGATTCTCAGTGGTTGGTTTGCCTTGTCGCATCCAGATATGCCACGTCCCTTGATGATTCTAGCAACTATCGTGATTGCCTTGATTGCTGGTGGGATTGTCGGAGCGATTCCAGGTATCCTTAGAGCTTTTCTAGGGACATCAGAGGTTATCGTAACCATCATGATGAACTACATTGTCTTGTATGTAGGAAATGCCTTTATCCATGCCTTTCCTAAAGACTTCATGCAAAGTACAGATTCGACGATTCGTGTTGGGGCTAACGCAACCTATCAGACACCTTGGTTGGCTGAGTTGACTGGTAACTCACGGATGAATATTGGTATTTTCTTTGCTCTCATTGCCGTTGCAGTCATTTGGTTCATGCTCAAGAAAACAACCCTTGGTTTTGAAATTCGTGCGGTTGGTCTTAATCCTCACGCATCAGAATACGCTGGTATTTCTGCAAAACGAACAATTATCCTCTCAATGATTATCTCAGGTGCCTTGGCTGGTCTTGGAGGAGCTGTTGAAGGTCTGGGAACCTTCCAGAACGTCTATGTTCAAGGGGCGTCATTAGCTGTCGGATTTAACGGGATGGCAGTTAGCCTGCTTGCAGCAAATTCACCAATTGGTATTCTCTTTGCAGCCTTCCTATTTGGTGTTCTCCAAGTTGGAGCTCCTGGTATGAATGCGGCGCAGGTGCCATCTGAGCTTGTCAGCATTGTAACAGCGTCTATTATCTTCTTTGTCAGTGTTCATTACCTTATCGAACGCTTTGTCAAACCGAAAAAACAAGTTAAAGGAGGTAAGTAAAGATGTCTATTACAACCTTGCTCACCCTCTTGGTGTCTTCTATGCTGATTTACTCAGCACCCCTCATATTTACAAGTATCGGTGGTGTTTTCTCTGAACGTGGTGGTGTGGTAAACGTCGGCCTTGAAGGAATTATGGTTATGGGTGCCTTTTCTGGAGTTGTCTTTAACCTTGAATTTGCAGAACAATTTGGAGCAGCAACTCCATGGCTATCCTTGCTTGTAGCAGGATTGGTTGGAGGCCTCTTCTCTATCATCCACGCAGCAGCGACGGTTCATTTTCGTGCAGACCATGTTGTCAGCGGTACGGTATTGAACTTGATGGCGCCAGCCTTGGCTGTTTTCTTAGTGAAAGTCCTTTATAACAAAGGACAAACCGACAACCTAAGTCAGACTTTTGGACGCTTTGATTTCCCAGTCTTGGCAAATATCCCAGTTATCGGTGATATCTTCTTCAAGTCAACAAGTCTGCTAGGTTATATCGCGATTGCCTTCTCATTCCTTGCTTGGTTTATCCTCTTCAAGACTCGCTTTGGTCTTCGCCTCCGCTCTGTCGGTGAACACCCTCAAGCAGCTGATACCTTGGGAATCAATGTCTACAAAATGAGATATTTAGGGGTTATTATTTCAGGTTTCCTAGGTGGAATTGGCGGAGCAATTTATGCTCAATCCATCTCAGTCAACTTCTCAGTGACAACTATTGTTGGACCTGGATTTATCGCTCTTGCTGCGATGATTTTTGGAAAATGGAATCCAATCGGAGCCATGCTATCTAGTCTCTTCTTTGGGCTTTCACAAAGCTTGGCTGTTATCGGCTCTCAATTTCCATTCCTACAAGGAGTTCCTGCGGTTTATCTTCAAATCGCACCTTATGTCTTGACAATTCTTGTCTTGGCAGCCTTCTTTGGAAAAGCAGTCGCACCAAAAGCAGATGGTATCAACTATATCAAATCAAAATAAGCATACAAAAAACGTCAGTTCTGTTCAAACTGGCGTTTATTTTTTAGAATTTTGATGGGTTAAGTTTAATCCCCAAGGGACCAAATTTTCAGTCTTATTCTGGATACGTGTGATATTATCCTTATGCCGAATGATAATCAAACTAGCCAGTGCTAGGATAATAGCAATGAATAGAGGATCATAATTGCTCAGGATAAAACCAAAAAGTGGAAAGAGTAGAACTCCGATAACGGCTGCGATAGATGCTGTGACACTAGATAGCGAAATCATACTACCAAGATAGAGGGTTCCAAAGAAAACAACTGCAAGGTAGAGACAGAAGACAGGTGCAAATCCGAAAATCACTCCAGCGCTAGTTGCGACAGCCTTGCCACCCTTAAATCCTGCAAAGATTGGAAAGGTATGGCCAATAACAGCCAAAAGTCCAAAGATGAGAGGAGAAACGCCTTGCAGATGAAACATAATCGGAAGAAGCGTTGCTAGGGTTCCTTTGAAAAAGTCAATGACAAAGGTTGCCATACCCGCTTTCTTACCTAAAATACGGAAAGTATTGGTCGTTCCAGTATTTCCAGAACCATGCTCGCGCAGATTGATTTTAAAGAATACTTGTCCAATCCAGAGACCAGACGGAATCGAACCCAGCAGATAGGCTAGGATTAATAAAACTATTGTAATCATACTCCTATTATATCATGAAATGGAGAAGAAATGCAGAGAATCTCTTCTGAAATTGTCACACCGGAGAAAGAAAAATTTTGCAAAATCCTTGGAAAACCTGTAGAATAGTAAAGATGAACGAATAGGAGGTTCCTTGTGTCAAAAAAGGAAATCAATATTAACAATTATAATGATGATGCCATTCAGGTGCTAGAAGGGTTGGATGCGGTCCGAAAACGTCCAGGGATGTATATCGGATCGACCGATGGTGCTGGTCTCCACCATCTAGTCTGGGAAATCGTCGATAATGCTGTCGATGAAGCCTTGTCTGGATTTGGTGACCGTATTGATGTGACCATTAATAAAGACGGAAGTTTAACGGTTCAAGACCATGGTCGTGGGATGCCGACGGGTATGCACGCTATGGGAATTCCAACTGTTGAGGTTATCTTTACCATTCTTCATGCTGGAGGGAAATTCGGTCAAGGAGGCTATAAGACATCTGGCGGTCTCCACGGGGTTGGTTCTTCCGTTGTTAATGCCCTTTCTAGTTGGTTAGAAGTTGAAATTACCCGTGATGGGGCAATCTATAAGCAACGTTTTGAAAATGGTGGCAAACCTGTTACGACTTTGAAGAAAATCGGTACAGCGCCCAAGTCTAAAACAGGTACCAAGGTTACATTTATGCCTGATGCAACGATCTTCTCTACGACAGACTTCAAGTACAATACCATCTCAGAGCGTCTTAATGAATCAGCCTTTCTCTTGAAAAATGTGACCTTGTCCTTGACGGATAAGCGAACAGATGAAGGGATTGAGTTCCACTATGAAAATGGGGTGCAGGACTTTGTTTCTTATCTGAACGAAGACAAGGAGACCTTGACGCCGGTTCTTTACTTTGAAGGGGAAGACAACGGTTTCCAAGTGGAAGTGGCCCTCCAGTACAATGATGGATTTTCAGATAATATCTTGTCCTTTGTCAATAATGTTCGTACCAAGGACGGTGGAACGCATGAAACGGGACTCAAGTCTGCCATTACCAAGGTCATGAATGACTACGCGCGTAAGACGGGGCTTCTCAAGGAAAAAGATAAAAACCTTGAAGGGTCAGACTATCGTGAAGGACTAGCAGCCGTTCTTTCTATCTTGGTTCCTGAAGAACACCTCCAGTTTGAAGGACAGACCAAGGACAAGCTAGGAAGCCCTCTTGCTCGTCCCGTTGTGGATGGCATTGTGGCGGATAAGTTGACCTTCTTCCTTATGGAAAATGGTGAATTGGCTTCTAACCTCATCCGCAAGGCTATCAAGGCGCGTGATGCTCGTGAAGCGGCACGTAAGGCGCGTGATGAGAGCCGAAATGGTAAGAAAAATAAAAAAGACAAGGGCTTATTATCTGGGAAATTGACCCCAGCCCAGTCCAAGAATTCTGCTAAGAATGAACTCTATCTAGTTGAGGGGGACTCTGCCGGTGGTTCTGCCAAACAAGGCCGTGACCGCAAGTTCCAGGCAATCTTGCCCCTTCGTGGTAAGGTTATCAATACAGCCAAGGCCAAGATGGCGGATATCCTCAAAAATGAAGAAATCAACACTATGATTTATACCATTGGTGCTGGTGTAGGGGCAGATTTCTCTCTTGAAGATGCTAACTATGACAAGATCATTATCATGACTGATGCGGATACCGACGGTGCCCACATTCAAACTCTTCTCTTAACCTTCTTTTATCGCTACATGCGTCCACTAGTCGAGGCAGGACATGTCTATATCGCCCTTCCGCCTCTTTACAAGATGTCCAAAGGAAAAGGCAAGAAAGAAGAAGTGGCCTATGCATGGACGGATGGTGAGCTAGAGGAACTCCGCAAACAATTTGGCAAAGGAGCTACCCTCCAACGCTACAAGGGGCTTGGTGAGATGAATGCAGACCAACTCTGGGAGACAACCATGAATCCAGAAACTCGAACTCTCATTCGTGTCACGATTGAAGATCTAGCACGCGCAGAACGTCGCGTCAATGTCCTCATGGGTGATAAGGTCGAACCACGTCGTAAGTGGATCGAAGACAATGTCAAGTTTACGCTGGAAGAAGCGACAGTGTTTTAATGATTTAGTAAGATTAAGAGTGATAGCCGTAAACGAGGAGAAATTTATGATTAAATTTTTGAGGAATATTGACTATAGCACAAAAGGTGATGTGTTATCGGGATTTACTGATGAGGTAGTAAAAAATATTCTTATTGATTACTATCAAAACAATTTAAAACTTAACGAAATTATTAAAAAATATTCTATTCATACTATAGCATCTAATTTAAGAAAAGAATTTCCAAAAGTTTCTACTTCGTTTATTTGTGAGATATGTGGTGAAGAAAAATACATCCAACTACCGACAAAAAAGGATTATGACAAGCTAGTTAATAATGACCAGTTAGATAACTATTTCGTTCAAGACAATAGATGCTTCAGTTGTGGGCATAAAAATAATGATGATGACTGCTCTTGTGATTATTGTTCAAAAGAAAAGCGTCGAAAAATACTGGACACTTATTTTCTTGAAGAAATTCGATATATATCCGGGTTTGGGCTACGAGAGCAGCTATATTTATCAACTATTTTACAGGGATTTAATATTAGTGAAGATGAATTTGATATTCCTTCTTTCTCGGAAATCAAAAATCAAAAATTACCACAAATGTTTTTTGATGGTAATTATCCCATTGATGAAATATACTTTCTGAAAGAAAAGAATATTTTAGAAATATCCCCAAGAAGCTCTACAACTGCATTTTGTAGTAATAAAGAAATTAAACAAGACCCCAAATTTGCAAATGAAAAATTTCCAAATGTGTTTTATAAGACAAGAGTACGTTTCTCTTTTCAAAATTTAAAAAATGTTTATTCAGAGAAAGATGAACACTGGTTTTCAAATTTTAAGTTTTTAACAAATCTTAAATTTACTGAGACTGAAATAAATCAACTGTGGTTAGAGTTGGCTGAAAAAGAATTGTTTAAACTATTTGACTATCAATTTAGGGAGGAATTTCATTTTGAATATTCTTCAGGGTATAGCGAGAAAGATGAAAATAAGGCTAAGCAACTTATAAAAACAGAAATTAAAAATCTTTTATTTGAATATTCGCCGTCAAAAGTCTACTGTATATTATATCAGGGAGTAAAAAAAGCTGTAACACATAAACAGAAGTATGGTATGACACATTACAGAGACAACCAAGTTCAATTTGTTATTTCTTATGGGATTAAATCATGGCTAAAATATAATGAGGAGCGTATTAGTGATTATGATTATCCTTGGACTTCGGAGATGTCGTTAGTTTCTACTCTATTTTTTAAAAATATTTTACAGAATGATGAGTGGTTTTATAACTTAATCCCTATTGATAAAGTTGAAATTATTGAGCAAGATTTCATGGAATATTTCTGTGGTCTATCACGAGAAAAACAACTTTCATTATTAGAAAAACTATCACTAATTAGCGAGTATTCTTTACTTAGGGAAGAAACTGACTAACAAATACCCTTGCGTACCTCACTTCCCCCAAAATATCTTCCTAAAAAAGTGACTGACAGAAAAAAAGTCAGTTTGTCTGTCTCATGGGAGAGACTGGCACAAAAATATTCAAAAAGAACAATGAAAAAAGTATATGAAGTAAAAAGTTTGTCCCTGAGTGACTTAGACAACTAGGAGTTTATCGGCTTGGTAGGTCTGCACCATTCGGATTTACGGATTTTTGCTGGAAAAGAAGCTGTAGAAATCGGCTGGCGTTTGCGAAAAGAGTTTTGGAATCGTGGTTATGAGACGGAGGCTGCCCAAGCCTGTCTAGACTTCGCTTTCCAGCAAGCTGGCTTGTCAGAAGTTTACTCTTTTACATCCTTGTACAATCTCCCTTCGCAAAAAGTCATGCAAAAGCTAGGCATGGAATTTGTCAAAGAATTTGATAATGAAAAAGTTCCAGCAGTCAGTCCTCTTTATAGACATATCCTTTACAGAATCAAGAGTTTTCACTAAAAAGGCAGGTATTCCCATGAGAACTGAAACAGAAATGATGAATCTGATTTTACAAATAGCTGAAAGTTTAAAAGTCGATGCTGTTGCTTTATCGGGTTCTAGAACAAATGATCATGCTCCGAAAGATGAATTTCAAGACTATGACGTGGTCTATGTCGTGGATGATTTAGATAATTTGACGAGTGACCTTTCCTGGCTAGACCAGTTTGGCAAACGCATTATTGAGCAAGAGGTTGCTCTTGACCATCGTCGTCTAAATCTTATGCTTTTTGAAGACGGCAACCGTATCGATTTGACTCTTTGCCCAAAAGAGCACATCAAAGAGTGGGTGGATAGTGAGGCAGGATTCACTGTTTTAGAAGATCCAGAACATTTATTTGAACCCTATTCTCAAAATCTAGAGCGTTACTGGACAAGCCCAGCTACTGAAACGAATTTTGTAAAATCCTGCAATGAATTTTGGTGGGTGTCAGCCTACGTGGTCAAAGGGATATGCCGTAAGCAAGTCATACATGCGACTGACCACCTCTACGGTATTTGTCAGCAAGAACTATTGAAAATCTTAGCTTGGCAGGTAGCAAGTGATAGAGGTGTTGTCGACATTGGTAAAAATTACAAGTATCTCTTCAACTACTTGCCAATTGAGAAGGAGAAGGAATTCTCTGCTCTTCTTGATTTCTCAAGTTTAGACAAAATCACTCAGTCTTTATTTGCTACCATGCAACTTTTCCATCAAGAAGCTCAAAGTCTTGCTCAAAAGATGGGATTTAAGTATGGAAAAGAAGTGGCTGAGAAGATGATTCAGTATGCTGAGGAGAGACTCGAAAAAAATGAAACATTTACAAAATAATAAGATAACAAAATTTTTACTGATTAGTTTTCTCATTTCTTGGGGATTTGGTTGGGGATTGCTCGCTTTTCTGACGCAAATGAACCTCTTAAGTCTAACAAGTCCACTAGGAGTTTTTCTCCATTTACTAGGAGGTTTCGGTCCTACCATTGCAGCAATTTCTTGTTTGCCTCAAAAATCCATTAAAAGCATAGTCTCTTTTATCTTAGGGGACTCAAAGAAATATATTTTGTTATTTCTTTTACTAATTTTCGTGCAAACAGGTGTCATTGCTTTCTCATCTAAGGAGCTTAATCCGGCTTTTCCACTAGGAAATTTGTTTGTTGTTTTTTTGAGTGCAGTCTGTGTTTATGGTGGCGAAGAAGAATTGGGATGGCGAGGCATCTTGCAACCAACTTTGGAAACTAGATTCTCCTTTTGGATTTCCGGTTTGATAACAGGTTGTATTTGGGCAATATGGCATATACCTTTATGGTTTGTGATTGGAAGTTCCCAAAGTGGTATGCCTTTTATATTATTCAGTCTATTTGCAATTTATCTCAGTATTCTTCTAGCAGCTGTTTTCAAAAAGACTAAGTCGGTCCTTTTTTGCGCCATTTTTCACGGCCTAATTAATACCCTACTTAGCTTATTTGTTATTAAAATTAATCTTTTATTCATTCTAGGATTAGTAGGATTGCTCTTCTTTTCTTACTACCTACAAAGAAACAGTTAAATTTATAAAATATAGATTTACTTTACAATAAAACACTAAAAAGAGAATTATTATGTCTAACATTCAAAATATGTCCCTAGAAGACATCATGGGAGAGCGCTTTGGTCGCTACTCCAAGTACATTATTCAAGACCGGGCCTTGCCAGATATTCGTGATGGCTTGAAGCCGGTTCAGCGTCGTATTCTTTATTCTATGAATAAGGATGGCAATACTTTTGACAAGAGTTACCGCAAGTCGGCCAAGTCTGTTGGGAATATCATGGGGAATTTCCACCCGCACGGTGACAGTTCTATCTATGATGCCATGGTTCGTATGTCACAGGACTGGAAAAATCGTGAGATTCTAGTTGAAATGCACGGTAATAACGGTTCTATGGACGGTGATCCGCCTGCGGCTATGCGTTATACTGAGGCGCGTTTGTCTGAGATTGCAGGCTATCTTCTTCAGGATATCGATAAAAAGACCGTTCCTTTTGCTTGGAACTTTGATGATACCGAGAAAGAACCTACTGTCTTACCAGCAGCCTTTCCCAACCTTTTAGTCAATGGTTCGACTGGGATTTCGGCTGGTTATGCCACAGACATTCCTCCCCATAATTTGGCTGAGGTCATTGATGCTGCAGTTTACATGATTGACCACCCAACGGCCAAAGTTGAAAAACTCATGGAATTCTTGCCTGGTCCAGACTTCCCGACTGGAGGGATTATTCAGGGGCGTGATGAAATCAAGAAGGCCTATGAAACTGGGAAGGGGCGCGTGGTTGTTCGTTCCAAGACTGAGATTGAAAAGCTAAAAGGTGGTAAGGAACAAATCGTTATTACTGAGATTCCCTATGAGATTAATAAGGCCAATCTAGTCAAGAAAATCGATGATGTTCGTGTCAATAACAAGGTGGCTGGGATTGCTGAGGTTCGTGATGAGTCTGACCGTGATGGTCTACGTATTGCTATTGAGCTAAAAAAAGATGCCAATACGGAGCTTGTTCTTAATTATCTTTTCAAATACACAGACCTGCAAATCAACTACAACTTTAACATGGTGGCGATTGACAATTTCACACCTTGTCAGGTCGGTATTGTCCCAATCTTGTCTAGCTATATTGCCCACCGTCGTGAAGTGATTTTGGCGCGTTCCCGCTTTGACAAGGAAAAGGCTGAGAAACGTCTCCATATCGTCGAAGGTTTGATTCGCGTCATCTCCATCTTGGACGAGGTCATTGCGCTTATCCGTGCTTCTGAGAATAAGGCTGACGCTAAGGAAAATCTTAAGGTAAGCTATGATTTTACGGAAGAACAGGCTGAGGCTATCGTTACCTTGCAACTGTACCGTTTGACCAATACAGACGTAGTTGTCTTGCAAGAAGAAGAAGCAGAACTTCGTGAAAAGATTGCCATGCTGGCGGCTATTATCGGGGATGAGCGGACTATGTACAATCTCATGAAGAAAGAACTTCGTGAGGTTAAGAAGAGGTTTGCGACTCCGCGTTTGAGTTCTCTAGAAGACACTGCGAAAGCAATTGAGATTGATACAGCTAGTCTGATCGCTGAGGAAGATACCTACGTCAGCGTGACCAAGGCAGGTTATATCAAGCGTACCAGCCCACGTTCCTTTGCGGCTTCCACTCTGGAAGAAATTGGCAAACGTGATGATGATCGTCTGATTTTTGTACAAGCTGTCAAGACAACCCAGCATCTCTTGATATTCACGACTCTTGGAAATGTCATTTATCGACCAATCCATGAATTGGCAGACATTCGTTGGAAGGATATCGGTGAGCATCTGAGCCAAACCATTACAAACTTTGAAACGAACGAAGAAATCCTCTATGTGGAAGTCGTGGATGAGTTTGATGATGCGACAACCTACTTTGCTGCGACTCGTCTCGGTCAAATCAAGCGTGTAGAACGCAAAGAATTCTCTCCATGGCGGACCTATAAATCTAAGTCTGTCAAGTATGCTAAGCTCAAAGACGAGGCAGACCAGATTGTAGCAGTGGCTCCGATTAAACTGGATGATGTTCTCTTGATTAGCCAAAATGGTTATGCCCTTCGTTTCAATATCGAAGAGGTACCAGTTGTCGGTGCTAAGGCTGCAGGTGTCAAAGCTATGAACCTGAAAGCAGATGATGTCCTTCAATCAGCCTTTATCTGTAACACCTCATCCTTCTACCTCTTGACCCAACGTGGTAGTTTAAAACGTGTTTCTATTGACGAAATTCCGGCAACAAGTCGTGCCAAACGTGGCTTACAAGTCTTACGTGAGTTGAAAAACAAACCGCATCGTGTCTTCTTGGCAGGAGCGGTTGCAGAACAAGGCTTTATTGGTGATCTCTTCAGTACAGATGTGGAAGAGAACGACCAAACTCTGCTTGTTCAATCCAACAAAGGAACAATCTATCAAAGTCGATTGCAAGACTTGAACTTGTCAGAACGCACTAGCAACGGAAGCTTCATTTCTGATACGATTTCAGATGAAGAAGTTTTTGACGCTTATCTTAAAGAAGTATTTACGGAAGCTAAATAAGTGAAATGAAGAATCAGTTCTAAGAGCTGGTTCTTTTTATTGAAGAAATTTTCTGAAAATTACAAAATATACTTGCTATTTTAGAAAAATAGTGTAGAATAAAAGAAATAGGTTTTTAGAATAAGGAGTGGAATATGACAGTAACGATTGATTGGGAAAATCTCGGTTTTTCCTATATGAAATTACCTTATCGCTATATTGCTCATTTTAAAAATGGACAATGGAATCAAGGAGAGCTTACAGAGGATGCAACTTTGCATATTTCAGAGTCTTCTCCAAGTCTTCACTATGGTCAACAAGCATTTGAAGGTTTGAAAGCTTATCGTACTAAGGATGGCAGTGTTCAACTGTTCCGTCCTGATGAAAACGCCAAACGTCTGCAACGTACATGTGACCGTCTCTTGATGCCACAAGTTCCGACAGAAATGTTTGTAGAAGCTTGTAAGGCAGTTGTTCGTGCGAATGAAGAATATGTACCTCCATACGGAACAGGTGGAACCCTTTATCTTCGTCCTCTTTTGATTGGTGTCGGAGATATTATTGGGGTTAAACCAGCAGAAGAGTATATTTTCACCATCTTTGCCATGCCAGTTGGTAATTACTTTAAAGGCGGTTTGGTTCCAACCAACTTCTTGATTCAGGATGAATACGACCGTGCAGCGCCAAATGGTACAGGTGCAGCTAAAGTTGGTGGGAACTATGCTGCCAGTCTCTTGCCAGGGAAATTGGCCAAGTCACGTCATTTCTCAGATGTTATCTATTTAGACCCATCAACTCATACAAAGATTGAAGAAGTCGGATCAGCTAACTTCTTTGGAATTACAGCTGATAATGAATTTGTAACACCATTGAGTCCATCTATCTTGCCATCTATTACCAAGTACTCTTTGCTTTACTTGGCAGAACATCGCTTGGGCTTAACTCCTATTGAGGGGGATGTCCCGATTGATAACCTTGACCGTTTTGTAGAGGCAGGTGCCTGTGGTACAGCAGCGGTTATTTCTCCAATTGGTGGAATTCAGCACGGTGATGATTTCCATGTTTTCTATAGTGAAACAGAAGTAGGTCCTGTGACTCGTAAATTATATGATGAATTGACAGGAATTCAGTTTGGTGATATTGAAGCGCCAGAAGGTTGGATTGTAAAAGTAGATTAAAATAAACTAAAGGAGATTTTTTATGAAATCGAAAAAGTGGCTCTTAACAGCAGGAGTGGTCCTGAGTACAACAGCTCTTTTAGTGGCTTGTGGAAAAGCTGATAAAGAAGCAGATGCACCGACAACATTTTCATATGTCTATGCAGTAGATCCAGCATCTTTGGACTATAGTATAGCGACTCGTACATCTACAACAGATGTCATCGGGAACGTGGTTGATGGCTTGATGGAAAACGACCAGTATGGAAATGTTATTCCTTCCTTGGCTGAGGATTGGTCTGTGTCAAAAGATGGTTTGACTTATACCTACAAACTTCGTAAAGGAGTTAAATGGTACACATCAGAAGGCGAAGAATATGCAGAAGTAACAGCCCATGACTTTGTGACAGGACTAAAACACGTAGCTGACGGTAAGTCAGATGGTGTCTCTCTCATCCAAAATTCAATCAAGGGCTTGGATGCCTACATGACTGGTGAGACCAATGATTTCTCTACAGTTGGTGTTAAGGCCTTGGACGATTACACAGTCGAATATACCCTAAACAAACCAGAAAGTTTCTGGAACTCTAAAGTTACAACAGCGACGATGTTGCCTGTAAATGAAGAGTTTTTGAAGGCATCAGGTAAAGATTATGGAGCAGTTACTCCAGCAGGGATTCTCTACAATGGTCCTTATATCCTGAAGACCTTGACGTCTAAATCGTTGATCGAATACGAGAAAAATCCAAACTACTGGGATAAAGAAAAGGTGAAAATTGAGAAGATTAAATTGACTTACTACGATGGTTCTGATCAGGAATCGTTGATTCGTAGTTTCTCTTCTGGTGCCTATACGACAGCCCGTCTCTTCCCAAGTAGCTCAAACTTTGCTTCTACTTTGGAACAATACGGAGATAAAATCACTTATAGCCCACAAGACTCAAGTAGTTATTACTTCACCTTTAACGTAAATCGTCAATCATATAATAAAACTGCGAAAACAAGTGAAGAGCAAAAGACTTCTACTAAAGAAGCTATGCTTAATAAGGACTTCCGTCAGGCTATCAACTTTGCCTTCAACCGCCATTCTTATGCTGCCCAGCTAAATGGTGAAGACGGTGCGGACAAGATTATTCGTAACAGCCTCGTTCCTGACAACTTTGTACAAGCAGGTGGTAAAAACTTTGGTCAAATCGCTCAAGCTGAGTTGGTGAACTATGGTGACCAATGGAAAGATGTTGAGCTAGTTGACGGTAAGGATTCTATCTACAATCCTGACAAGGCTAAAGCTGCTTTCGAAAAAGCTAAGAAAGACTTGGAATCTAAAGGGGTAACATTCCCAATTCACTTGGATGTCCCAGTTGAACAAACAGATACCATCGCTGTTCAACAAAGCAACTCTTTCAAACAGTCTATTGAATCAACTCTTGGTGCTGAAAATGTTGTTATCGACGTTCTTCAAATGACAGATAATGAAAAGGAAACAGTCACTTCTCAAGCGCGTGTTCCTTCTCAAAAAGATTATGATTTGAACAGTACAGGATGGGCTCCAAGCTATCAAGACCCAGCATCTTACTTGAATATCATGGATCCTAAATCAGGTTCTGCTATGAAACACCTTGGTATTACTAAAGGGAAAGATAAGGATGTTGTAGCTAAACTTGGTTTGGACCAATATAAGAAATTATTGGATGATGCAGATTCAGAAACTACAAATCTTGAAGAACGCTATGAAAAATATGCCAAGGCTCAAGCTTGGTTGACAGATAGTTCATTATTGATGCCAACAGCCTCATCTGGTGGTTCTCCAGTTGTAAGTAATGTCGTGCCATTCTCAAAACCGTACTCACAAGTTGGTATTAAGGGTGACCCATATATCTTTAAAGGAATGAAATTGCAAAAAGATATCGTTACAACAAAAGAATATGAAGAAGCACTGAAAAAATGGCAAAAAGAAAAATTGGAATCAAACGGTAAGTACCAAAAAGAACTAGAAAAACACATTAAATAAAGCAGAAAACTCTATATCAGACAAGCCTGATGTAGAGTTTTTTCTTGCTAGTTTTAGGATTTTCTTGTAAAATAGAAAAAGTGAAGAGAGGTATGAAATGAGTAAGAAAGATAAAAAAATCGAAATTCAAGTAGCAGATGCCAAGGTTAATGTAGGAAAAGACAGTTTTGAAGGCTATACCTTGACCATTGGTAAAAAAGTTATCGGAGAAATTGCCGAATTAGATGGACAATTTGCCATTATAAAGAATGGGAATGTCGATAGTTTTTATAAAAAATTGGAAAAAGCTGTGGAAATTTTGATTGAAAATTATAATTTAGCAAAATAAGTCTTGTTTTTTTGAAATTTTCATGATATAATGGTTCATGTTGATTGTAGGAGAGATAGCGAAGAGGCTAAACGCGGCGGACTGTAAATCCGCTCCTTCGGGTTCGGGGGTTCGAATCCCTCTCTCTCCATTTCATCAATGGGGTATAGCCAAGCGGTAAGGCAAGGGACTTTGACTCCCTCATGCGTTGGTTCGAATCCAGCTACCCCAGTTCTTAGGTAATAATCAAGATAAAAATCAAAATATCTTAGGGTATTTTATTTTTATAATTGAAAGACGTGAACGATATGAACATGTCCTTGCGGGTGCTTAGGAAAAAAATTATAAGTATGTCAAGTTTAAGAAGAACTTGATTGTTGGAGGATTTTTTAGATGAACGAATTTGAAGATTTGCTAAATAGCGTTAGCCAAGTTGAGACTGGTGATGTTGTTAGTGCTGAAGTATTGACAGTTGATGCGACTCAAGCTAACGTTGCAATCTCTGGAACTGGTGTTGAAGGTGTCTTGACTCTTCGCGAATTGACAAACGATCGCGATGCAGATATCAATGACTTTGTGAAAGTAGGAGAAGTATTGGATGTTCTTGTACTTCGTCAAGTAGTTGGTAAAGATACTGATACAGTTACATACCTTGTATCTAAAAAACGCCTTGAAGCTCGCAAAGCATGGGACAAACTTGTTGGTCGCGAAGAAGAAGTTGTTACTGTTAAAGGAACTCGTGCCGTTAAAGGTGGACTTTCAGTAGAATTTGAAGGTGTTCGTGGATTTATCCCAGCTTCAATGTTGGATACTCGTTTTGTACGTAACACTGAGCGTTTTGTAGGTCAAGAATTTGATGCTAAAATCAAAGAAGTTGACGCTAAAGAAAACCGCTTCATCCTTTCACGTCGTGAAGTTGTTGAAGCAGCTACAGCAGCAGCTCGCGCTGAAGTATTCGGTAAATTGGCTGTTGGTGATGTAGTAACTGGTAAAGTTGCACGTATCACAAGTTTCGGTGCTTTCATCGACCTTGGTGGTGTTGACGGATTGGTTCACTTGACTGAATTGTCACATGAACGTAACGTATCACCAAAATCAGTTGTAACTGTTGGTGAAGAAATTGAAGTGAAAATCCTTGATCTTAACGAAGAAGAAGGACGCGTATCACTTTCACTTAAAGCAACAACACCTGGACCATGGGATGGCGTTGAGCAAAAATTGGCTAAAGGTGATGTAGTAGAAGGAACAGTTAAACGTTTGACTGACTTCGGTGCATTTGTTGAAGTGTTGCCAGGTATCGATGGACTTGTTCACGTATCACAAATTTCACACAAACGTATTGAAAATCCAAAAGAAGCTCTTAAAGTTGGTCAAGAAGTTCAAGTTAAAGTTCTTGAAGTTAACGCAGATGCAGAGCGCGTATCACTTTCTATCAAAGCTCTTGAAGAGCGTCCAGCTCAAGAAGAAGGACAAAAAGAAGAAAAACGTGCTGCTCGTCCACGTCGTCCAAAACGTCAAGAAAAACGTGATTTCGAACTTCCAGAAACACAAACAGGATTCTCAATGGCTGACTTGTTCGGTGATATCGAACTTTAATCAAATTGAAAATTCACAAAATCCTTTGTTTACTAAACAAGGGATTTTTCTTTTGTCTGTAAGCCTTTTTTGATATAATAGTCCTATGTTAGAATCAGAAAAAAAATCACGTTATCAAATGTTAAATGAGGAGCTCTCTTTTTTATTGGAAGGCGAAAACAATGTTTTGGCTAATCTTTCCAACGCCAGTGCTCTTTTAAAATCGCACTTTCCTAATACTGTATTTGCAGGCTTTTATTTATTCGATGGAAAGGAATTGGTTTTAGGTCCCTTCCAAGGTGGTGTTTCCTGCATCCGTATTGCGCTTGGAAAAGGTGTTTGTGGGGAGGCAGCCCACTTTCAGGAAACTGTTCTGGTTGGTGATGTAATAACTTATCCCAACTATATTTCTTGTGATAGTCGAGCTAAAAGTGAAATTGTTGTTCCGATGGTTAAGAATGGTCAATTACTTGGAGTTCTAGATCTTGATTCTTCAGAGATTGATGATTATGATGCTATGGACCGAGATTATTTGGAACAATTTGTCGCTATTTTGCTTGAAATGACAGAATGGGACTTTACAATGTTTGAGGAGAAAGCCTAATGTATCAAGCACTTTATCGAAAATATAGAAGTCAAAACTTCTCCCAGTTGGTTGGACAGGAAGTTGTGGCTAAGACTCTTAAACAAGCAGTGGAGCAAGAGAAAATAAGTCATGCTTATCTTTTTTCTGGTCCACGGGGAACGGGAAAAACCAGTGTAGCCAAGATTTTTGCCAAAGCTATGAACTGTCCAAATCAAGTGGGTGGGGAACCTTGTAATAACTGCTATATTTGTCAAGCAGTGACGGACGGTAGTTTAGAAGATGTCATTGAAATGGATGCTGCCTCTAATAACGGGGTGGATGAAATCCGTGAAATTCGTGATAAATCTACCTATGCGCCTAGCCTTGCTCGTTATAAGGTTTATATCATAGATGAGGTTCACATGCTGTCTACAGGGGCTTTTAATGCCCTCCTAAAGACGCTGGAAGAGCCAACACAGAATGTGGTCTTTATTTTGGCCACTACTGAATTGCACAAGATTCCTGCCACTATTCTATCCCGTGTGCAACGTTTTGAATTTAAATCGATTAAAACACAGGATATTAAGGAACATATCCACTATATCTTAGAAAAAGAAAATATCAGTTCTGAACCAGAGGCTGTGGAAATCATTGCCAGACGCGCTGAAGGTGGGATGCGAGACGCCTTGTCTATTTTGGATCAAGCCCTGAGTTTGACACAGGGAAACGAGTTGACGACTGCCATCTCTGAAGAAATTACAGGAACTATTAGTCTGTCAGCCTTGGATGATTATGTGGCTGCCTTATCTCAGCAGGATGTTCCCAAGGCCCTAGCATGCTTAAATCTTCTCTTTGAGAATGGTAAGAGCATGACTCGTTTTGTGACCGACCTTTTGCACTATTTAAGAGATTTGTTAATTGTTCAAACAGGTGGAGAAAACACTCATCATAGTCCAGTCTTTGTTAAGAATTTGGCAATTCATCAAGAAAATTTGTTTGAAATGATTCGTTTGGCGACAGTTAGTTTAGCAGATATTAAGTCTAGTTTGCAACCTAAGATTTATGCTGAGATGATGACTATTCGGTTGGCGGAGGTTAAGCCTGAACCAGCTCTTTCAGGAGCTGTTGAAAGTGAAATTTCTGCACTGAGACAGGAAGTCGCCCGTCTCAAACAAGAACTCGCAAATGTGGGAACTGTATCTAAGCCAACCAGTCCAGCTCCAAGTCGCCCAGTAGTAGGCAAGACAGTCTATCGTGTGGATCGTAATAAAGTTCAATCTATCCTACAAGAGGCCGTCGAAAATCCTGATTTAGCACGTCAAAATCTGATTCGTTTGCAGAATGCCTGGAGAGAAGTAATTGAAAGTCTAGGTGGGCCGGACAAGGCTTTGTTGGTTGGTTCTCAACCGGTTGCGGCCAATGAACACCATGCTATTCTTGCTTTTGAGTCTAACTTCAATGCTGGTCAAACCATGAAACGGGACAATCTTAACACCATGTTTGGCAATATCCTTAGTCAGGCAGCAGGTTTTTCGCCTGAAATCTTAGCCATTTCCATGGAGGAATGGAAAGAAGTTCGCGCAGCCTTTTCAGCCAAAACCAAATCTTCTCAAACTGAAAAAGAAGCGGAAGAAAGCCTGATTCCAGAAGGATTTGAATTTTTGGCTGATAAAATGAAGGTAGAGGAAGACTAAAGAAAGATTTCATGATACAATAAGTTTATGAATAGACAACAATTTATCATCATCGCGCTGTTTACAGCTGCTGAGACCTATTTTTTCAATGAAGCTTGGATGACTGGTCGTTATATTATGGCAGCCTTTTGGGCCATTTTGCTCTTTAGAAATTTCCGAGTTAGTTACTTGATGGGCAAGATTGTAGATGTCATTGACCAGCATTTAAAAGGAAAAGACTAGTCCTCAGCTTCTAGACAAAATCAAAGCCTTTTAGGCTTTTTTTTGTTATACTATAAAAGTATATTTATTGACCTTTTACCGTGTTTTCTAGGGAAATCAAGTATGTTTCCAGTAAGAACTGTAAAGGCCTTGAAAAAGAAAGGAACTATCATGTCAGTATTAGAGATCAAAGATCTTCACGTTGAGATTGAAGGAAAAGAAATTTTAAAAGGGGTTAACCTGACCCTGAAAACAGGAGAAATCGCCGCTATCATGGGACCAAATGGTACTGGTAAATCGACACTTTCTGCCGCTATCATGGGAAATCCAAACTATGAAGTTACCAAAGGTGAAGTCTTGTTTGATGGCGTTAACATCCTTGAGTTGGAAGTTGACGAGCGTGCGCGTATGGGACTTTTCCTTGCTATGCAATACCCATCAGAAATTCCTGGTATTACTAACGCTGAGTTTCTTCGTGCAGCCATGAATGCTGGTAAAGAAGATGATGAAAAAATTTCAGTTCGTGAGTTTATCACTAAACTTGACGAGAAGATGGAATTGCTCAACATGAAAGAAGAAATGGCTGAACGTTACCTCAATGAAGGTTTCTCTGGTGGTGAGAAAAAACGTAATGAAATTCTTCAACTCTTGATGTTGGAACCAACTTTTACCCTTTTGGATGAGATTGACTCTGGTCTTGATATTGACGCTCTTAAAGTTGTTTCGAAAGGTGTTAATGCCATGCGTGGTGAAGGTTTTGGTGCTATGATTATCACTCACTACCAACGTCTTTTGAACTACATCACACCTGATGTGGTACATGTCATGATGGAAGGTCGTGTTGTCCTTTCAGGTGGTCCAGAATTGGCTGCGCGTTTGGAACGTGAAGGATACGCAAAACTAGCTGAAGAACTTGGCTACGACTACAAGGAAGAATTGTAATTCCCTCGTGTCTTTTAGGAGAAGTAAATGACTAAAGAAAATATTAAACTTTTTTCAGAAATGCACGCTGAACCAAGCTGGTTGGCTGATCTCCGTCAAAAAGCTTTTGATAAGATTGAGAGTTTAGAGTTACCAGTTATTGAGCGTGTCAAATTCCACCGTTGGAATCTGGGTGATGGAACGATTACAGAAAGTGAGCCATCAGCAAATGTTCCAGATTTCACTGCACTAGATAACCACTTGAAGTTGGTGCAAGTAGGAACTCAAACTATTTTTGAGCAAACTCCAGTTGAATTAGCTGAACAGGGTGTTGTCTTCACAGATTTCCATTCAGCTTTAGAAGAAATTCCAGAGCTGATCGAAGAATTCTTCATGTCATCTGTTAAGTATGACGATGACAAGTTGGCAGCCTACCATACAGCTTATTTCAATAGTGGTGCTGTTCTCTACATTCCTGATAACGTGGAAATTAAAGAGCCAATCGAAGGTATTTTCTACCAAGACAGCGATAGTGATGTGCCGTTTAACAAGCATATTATGATTATCGCTGGTAAAAATTCTAAGATTAGTTATCTGGAGCGTTTAGAGTCACGCGGTGAAGGAAGTACCAAAGCAACTGCTAATATCACAGTAGAAGTAATTGCACGTTCTGGTGCGCAAGTGAAGTTTGCGGCTATCGACCGTCTAGGTGAAAATGTTACTGCCTACATTAGCCGTCGTGGTAAACTAGGTAACGATGCAAGCATTGATTGGGCAATCGGTGTCATGAACGAAGGGAACGTCGTTGCGGACTTTGATAGCGACTTGATTGGAAATGGTAGCCATGCAGATCTCAAGGTCGTAGCTCTTTCAAGTGGTCGTCAGGTACAAGGGATTGATACTCGAGTGACTAACTATGGTTGCAACTCAATTGGAAATATCCTGCAACATGGGGTTATCCTTGAAAAAGCAACTTTAACTTTCAATGGTATTGGCCACATTATTAAGGGTGCTAAGGGAGCAGATGCGCAACAAGAGAGCCGTGTTCTTATGCTGTCAGACCAAGCGCGTTCAGATGCCAATCCAATTCTTTTGATTGATGAAAATGATGTTACTGCAGGACACGCGGCTTCTATCGGTCAGGTAGATCCAGAAGACATGTACTACCTCATGAGCCGTGGTTTGGATAAGGCAACTGCAGAACGCTTGGTTGTTCGTGGTTTCCTTGGATCCGTCATCGTTGAGATTCCAGTCAAGGAAGTTCGTGATGAAATGATTGCAACGATCGAAGAAAAATTGTCAAAACGCTAAGGGGTAGCCTATGTTAGATGTAGAAGCGATTCGCAAGGATTTTCCAATTTTAGACCAGATTGTAAATGATGAACCATTGGTTTATTTGGACAATGCTGCGACGACACAAAAACCACTAGCAGTTCTGGAGACGATTAATTGCTACTATGAACAGGACAATGCCAATGTTCATCGGGGTGTTCATACCTTGGCAGAAAGGGCGACAGCTTCTTATGAAGCTGCCCGTGAAACCATTCGTAAGTTTATCAATGCAGGGTCTACAAAGGAAGTTCTCTTTACAAGAGGAACGACAACTAGTCTTAACTGGGTAGCGCGTTATGCTGAGGAAGTCTTGACTGAGGGAGACCAGGTCTTGATTTCCGTCATGGAACACCATTCCAATATCATTCCATGGCAGGAAGCCTGCCGTAAGACTGGGGCAGAGCTTGTCTATGTCTATCTCAAGAATGGAGCTCTGGATATGGATGATTTGCGAGCTAAATTGACTGATAAAGTTAAGTTTGTCTCCCTAGCTCACGCCTCAAATGTCCTTGGTGTGGTCAATCCAATCAAAGAAATTACTCAATTGGCCCACCAAGTGGGAGCTATCATGGTGGTGGATGGTGCTCAGTCTACCCCCCATATGAAGATTGATGTCCAGGATTTGGATGTGGACTTCTTTGTCTTTTCAGGTCACAAGATGGTTGGTCCAACTGGTATCGGTGTTCTGTACGGAAAAGAGAAGTATTTAGAACAAATGTCACCAGTGGAATTTGGTGGCGAAATGATTGATTTCGTTTATGAACAATCTGCTAGTTGGAAGGAATTGCCTTGGAAATTTGAGGCTGGAACTCCTAACATGGCAGGTGCTATTGGACTTGCTGCGGCAGTAGATTATCTTGAAACGATTGGTATGGATGCCATTGAAGCTCATGAACAGGAATTAATCGCATACGTATATCCAAAACTGCAGGCGATTGAAGGATTGACTATTTACGGTTCTCAGAACTTGGCTCAACGTTCAGGTGTCATTGCCTTTAACCTAGGCGACCTTCATCCTCACGACCTTGCGACTGCTTTGGATTATGAAGGTGTAGCTGTTCGCGCAGGTCATCATTGCGCTCAACCCTTGCTCCAGTATTTGGATGTTCCAGCAACAGCTCGTGCAAGTTTTTATATCTACAATACCAAGGCAGATTGCGACAAGCTAGTCGATGCCTTACAAAAGACAAAGGAGTTTTTTAATGGCACTTTCTAAACTAGATAGCCTTTATATGGCAGTGGTAGCGGACCATTCGAAAAATCCACATCACCAAGGGAAGTTAGAAGATGCTGAGCAAATCAGTCTCAACAATCCAACCTGTGGAGATGTCATCAACCTCTCTGTCAAGTTTGATGCAGATGACCGTTTGGAAGATATTGCTTTTCTAAACTCAGGTTGTACCATCTCAACTGCCTCTGCTAGCATGATGACAGATGCAGTTTTAGGAAAAACCAAACAAGAAATTTTAGAACTTGCGACTATTTTTTCTGAAATGGTTCAAGGGCAAAAAGATGAGCGTCAAGACCAACTTGGAGATGCAGCTTTCTTATCAGGCGTTGCAAAATTCCCTCAACGAATTAAGTGTGCAACCCTAGCTTGGAATGCCCTGAAGAAAACAATTGAAAATCAAGAAAAACAGTAAGACAAGTTTCTTTTGTCTTATGAATCAGTAGAAATGAATAATGAAAGAAAGGATATTATGGCTGAAGAAAGAGTAGAACCAAAACCAATTGACCTTGGTGAATATAAATTTGGTTTCCATGATGATGTAGAGCCTGTCCTATCGACAGGAAAAGGATTGAACGAAGATGTCATTCGTGAACTATCAGCTGCTAAGGGAGAACCTGAGTGGATGTTAGAATTCCGTTTGAAGTCTTATGAAACCTTCAAAAAAATGCCTATGCAAACTTGGGGAGCAGACTTGTCAGAGATTGATTTTGATGACCTGATTTATTATCAAAAACCATCTGATAAGCCAGCCCGTTCTTGGGATGAGGTTCCTGAAAAAATCAAAGAAACCTTTGAACGTATCGGGATTCCGGAAGCTGAGCGTGCTTATTTAGCAGGTGCCTCTGCCCAGTACGAGTCAGAAGTGGTTTACCACAACATGAAGGAAGAGTTCCAAAAATTGGGTATTATCTTTACAGATACAGATTCTGCCCTCAAGGAATACCCAGACTTGTTTAAACAATACTTCGCTAAGTTGGTACCACCGACTGATAACAAGTTGGCAGCCCTTAACTCAGCAGTGTGGTCAGGTGGAACCTTTATCTACGTACCAAAAGGGGTCAAGGTAGATATTCCTCTTCAAACTTACTTCCGCATCAACAACGAAAATACTGGTCAGTTTGAACGTACCTTGATTATCGTTGATGAGGGAGCAAGTGTCCATTATGTAGAAGGATGTACAGCGCCAACTTATTCAAGTAACAGCTTGCATGCTGCCATTGTAGAAATCTTTGCCTTGGATGGAGCTTATATGCGTTATACGACTATCCAAAACTGGTCTGATAACGTCTATAACTTGGTAACGAAACGTGCTAAAGCTCAAAAGGATGCCACTGTTGAGTGGATTGATGGTAACTTGGGTGCCAAAACAACCATGAAATATCCATCTGTTTATCTAGATGGAGAAGGGGCGCGTGGTACTATGCTCTCTATCGCCTTTGCCAATGCTGGGCAACACCAGGATACTGGTGCTAAGATGATTCACAACGCTCCGCACACAAGCTCGTCTATCGTGTCTAAATCTATCGCTAAAGGCGGAGGAAAGGTTGACTACCGTGGACAAGTAACCTTTAACAAAAACTCTAAAAAATCTGTTTCTCACATTGAGTGTGATACCATTATCATGGATGACTTATCAGCATCAGATACTATTCCATTTAATGAAATTCATAATTCGCAAGTAGCTTTGGAACACGAAGCCAAGGTTTCTAAGATTTCAGAAGAACAGCTCTATTACCTCATGAGTCGTGGATTGTCAGAATCAGAAGCGACAGAGATGATTGTTATGGGATTTGTAGAACCCTTTACAAAAGAGCTTCCAATGGAGTATGCTGTTGAGCTGAACCGCTTGATTAGCTACGAAATGGAAGGATCAGTTGGGTAAAACTTGATTTTAGATTTACCCAAAACCAAGAACTTTGAAGATGAACTTCTAACAAAAAAATCGCGGTTTAAAATCGCGATTTTTTTATAATTTCTCGTTGATAAAGCGGATAAACTGATTCCACCAAACTTTTAAGAAGAAGGCTTTTTCTACTTTCTTTTCTGCTACCATTTCAAAACTAGGCCGTTCTGTGGTAATGTAACCTTGACCAATCAAGTCTGAGTCTTCATAAGTCAAATGTCCAACCACTGTTCCGGCTTCAAGTGGTGCTGGAATTGCCTTAGAATCAGGTGTGAATTGAATAGATTGGGAAGCTTGACTCCCAACACGTTCAATTAGAGTGATATCATCTTTGGCAACAGCAGTGACAGTATCTTCTTTTCCATCTTGTACAGGGGCTTTGCTATCTTGATAAGCATCACCTTTCTGAACGATTTTACGAAGTGTGAATGTAGAAGAGATATAATCCATTAGTGAAGATGTAGCTGTGAAACGAGCGTAAGGATTATTGTCTTGATGATCTGCATTCAAAACAACTGTGATAACCCTCATCCCTTTTTCGACGGTAGTACCAACAAAAGATTCTCCAGCCTTGTCTGTTGTCCCTGTCTTAAGTCCATCAAAACCACCACGATGAGCAGGCATGCCTTCTAACATATAGTTGGTAGAAGTGATTGTCATTCCAGCAAAAGTAGAAGAAGGTTTTTTGGTGATTTCCAAGACTTGTGGGTATTTTTTGATGAGGTTGCGAGCAACGATAGCGACATCATATGCACTGAGTTTATTTTCCTCATCTTTTTTAGAGCCTGGGTAAATGTTATCCCCTAGAGTCTCATTGTTAAGGCCCGTTGTATTAACAACAGTGGCATCCTGAATTCCCCATTCCAAGAGCTTTGCCCGCATCATATCGACGAAATCTTTTTCTGAGCCAGCAATTTTTTCAGCTAACGCAATAGCTGCACTGTTAGCACTGGATACTAGGGTTGCTTCCAGTAGTTGTTCGACGGTATAATTACGAGCCTCCATAGGAACGTTACTCGCTTCAGAATTTGTCGTTAATTTGTATGGATAATCAGAGATATCTACCGGAGTGGATAGTGTAATACTGCCGTTTTCCAAGGCTTCATAGACAAGATAGACCGTAATCAATTTTGTGATTGAAGCGATTTCAACTGGTTGGGTTGCATCTTTCTCATAGAGAATTTTACCAGTATTCGCCTCAACGGCAATTGCATGCTTAGCAGCAATATTAAAATCTTGAGCAGCAACAGTAGATGCTGAGCCAATAACGGAAAGGCTTAGGAGAGTTAAAATTATTTTTTTCATAGTAAGTTTATTCTATCATAAAGAAAAAAATATTCCCAGTTTCATGATATAAGAAAGAAGCTTTTTTGAAAGTGTGGTAAAATAGATGAATGGAGGTACTTCATGTTTCGTAAGAATAAATTATTTTTTTGGACCAGTGAGATTTTACTATTAACCATCATCTTTTATTTATGGAGACAGATGGGTGGGATTATAACGCCTTTTGTAAGTGTCGCAAACACTATAATGATTCCCTTTCTTTTAGGTGGTTTTTTATATTATTTGACCAATCCTATTGTAAATTTTTTACAAAAGTATTTCAAAATTAACCGTATCATTGGTATTCTACTAACCTTGTGCGCCTTGGTTTGTGGGCTAGTTATTGGGGTCGTCTATCTCTTACCGATTTTGATTAATCAGCTGACAAGTTTGATTGCTACAAGTCAGACAATCTACAGTCGTCTGCAAGATTTGATTATCGATTTATCCACTTATCCAGCCTTTCAAAATTTAGATATTCAAGCGACTATTCAACAGTTAAATCTCTCTTATGTAGATATTCTACAGAATATCCTAAATAGTGTAACGAATAGTGTTGGAAGTGTCTTATCTGCGCTCTTTAGTACTGTTTTGATTATTATCATGACACCTGTATTTTTAATTTATTTTTTGTTAGATGGTCACAAGTTCTTGCCGATGCTTGAGCGTACTGTTTTAAAGCGAGATAAGTTGCATATTACAGGTCTTTTAAAAAATTTGAATACTACAATCGCTCGATATATTAGTGGAGTCGCCATTGATGCGATTATTATTGGTTGTTTAGCTTTTATCGGATATAGCGTAATCGGTTTGAAATATGCTTTGGTCTTCGCTATCTTTTCAGGGTTAGCCAATCTCATTCCTTATGTAGGCCCTAGTATTGGTCTGATTCCGATGATTATCGCCAATGTCTTTACTGATCCCCATAGAATGCTGATTGCAGTTGTTTATATGCTGATCATTCAACAAGTGGATGGAAACATCCTCTACCCTCGAATCGTTGGTGGAGTGATGAAGGTTCATCCAATTACGATTTTAGTATTACTTTTGTTATCAAGTAATATATATGGTGTCATTGGCATGATTGTCGCAGTACCAACCTATTCTATCTTAAAAGAAATTTCTAAGTTTTTGTCACGTTTGTATGAAAACCATAAAATAATGAAAGAACGAGAAAGAGAATTAGCTAAGTAAAAGTCAGGAAATTCCTGATTTTTCTTTTTCATTAAAGAAGTGATAGGAGTAGAAATACCGTTTAGATTAGCAGATTAAGAATAATTCACAAAAACTTTGTAAAACACTTGCAATTTAGCCGAAATTTGATAAAATAGTAAGGAAAGTTAGACTGTATTGCCTACTGTCTATCTATAAAATATATTTTATTGGAGGCTTTTACTCAAATGGCAAAAGAAAAATACGATCGTAGTAAACCACACGTTAACATTGGTACTATCGGACACGTTGACCACGGTAAAACTACCCTAACTGCAGCTATCACAACTGTTTTGGCACGTCGCTTGCCTTCATCAGTTAACCAACCTAAAGACTATGCGTCTATCGATGCTGCTCCAGAAGAACGCGAACGCGGTATCACAATCAACACTGCGCACGTTGAGTACGAAACTGAAAAACGTCACTACGCTCACATCGACGCTCCAGGACACGCGGACTACGTTAAAAACATGATCACTGGTGCCGCTCAAATGGACGGAGCTATCCTTGTAGTAGCTTCAACTGACGGACCAATGCCACAAACTCGTGAGCACATCCTTCTTTCACGTCAGGTTGGTGTTAAACACCTTATCGTCTTCATGAACAAAGTTGACTTAGTTGACGACGAAGAATTGCTTGAATTGGTTGAAATGGAAATCCGTGACCTATTGTCAGAATACGACTTCCCAGGTGACGATCTTCCAGTTATCCAAGGTTCAGCTCTTAAAGCCCTTGAAGGTGACACTAAATACGAAGACATCGTTATGGAATTGATGAACACAGTTGATGAGTACATCCCAGAACCAGAACGTGACACTGACAAACCATTGCTTCTTCCAGTCGAAGACGTATTCTCAATCACTGGACGTGGTACAGTTGCTTCAGGACGTATCGACCGTGGTATCGTTAAAGTCAACGACGAAATCGAAATCGTTGGTATCAAAGAAGAAACTCAAAAAGCAGTTGTTACTGGTGTTGAAATGTTCCGTAAACAACTTGACGAAGGTCTTGCCGGAGATAACGTAGGTGTCCTTCTTCGTGGTGTTCAACGTGACGAAATCGAACGTGGACAAGTTATCGCTAAACCAGGTTCAATCAACCCACACACTAAATTCAAAGGTGAAGTTTACATCCTTACTAAAGAAGAAGGTGGACGTCACACTCCATTCTTCAACAACTACCGTCCACAATTCTACTTCCGTACTACTGACGTTACAGGTTCAATCGAACTTCCAGCAGGTACTGAAATGGTAATGCCTGGTGATAACGTGACAATCGACGTTGAGTTGATCCACCCAATCGCCGTAGAACAAGGTACTACATTCTCTATCCGTGAGGGTGGACGTACTGTTGGTTCAGGTATGGTTACAGAAATCGAAGCTTAATTCGATTTAGTTCCCAGAAGAACAATTATTTAAGTCAGACACTAAAAGAATCTTGCTTTGCAAGGTTCTTTTTTTAAAAAAATAAAAAGATAGACCTGATAAAGTCCAGATCCATCTAATAAGTTATTTTCAAGTGACTAGTTCGCTCCAAACACTAACATTCGATATAGTAGAGGTTTCACCAGCTGGAACCCATTTGTTAGTTCCTAAGTATCTAACTTCTAGTTTACGAACATTTACTATGTAAGATGCTTTTAGCCTGATGTAACCATAAGTGTAGGGTGGTACGTTATGGGATACTGAGTGATTTAAACTAAGTCAAAATCCAGACTCAGGAGCAGAAAAGCTAACAGCTGCACTTAAAGTTAGGGTAGCTCCAGCTTTTCCACCATAAGCAGTTGAACTTAGAGATCCTGATGTAGCGCTGCTCTTATAAGAGTGAGAGGAGCTAGTTCTATAGTCTGCAACACCAGTTGCATTAGAACGAGTCTGATACGTAGATTTAGACTCTAAATAGGCGTCTCTAAGTTCAGTCGTATAAAATGACAATAACTCTCCTGTGTTGATATCTTTTACAACACGATTAGATACAATTTCATAATTTGTGCAAGGATAGACATCAGCAAAAACCGTAGATGTTGTGACTAAGAAAAATAGATTTGATAGAACAGAGAAAAACAATAATTTCAATTTAATCATAAAAAAATGTCTATTCTTCATGATCAAAAGATTATTTTTTCAATCCTTTGAAAGTCATAATGCAACCCGAAAGGATACTGAGAGTTCCTATAGGTCTCCAATATAGCTGCCAAAAGAATAAATTTATTCTTCCTTTCAGTGTCTCATCGGGTCCAGCATAATAGGGGTTGATGTGAAATAATAAAAAACCAAAACATAAAACTATGATTCCGGTTAAGAATAAAATGTCCTTATTTACTTTCCTCATAAAATCTCCTTTTATTTAATTTTAAGCGTTTTCTATTATTAGTATACGTCAAAAAAATAAAAAAACAAGTCTATTTATTTATTAATTTATATGGTATAATAAAATAGTTGGAGAGTTTTTTTACTACGAATCTTATGTAGTTTTACAAAAAAGAGGCTAGATAAAAACTCAATTTTAGGAGAAAATGAAGTAAAATTTCCCACAATAAAACGCATAATATCAAGGTTCAATACCTGATATTATGCGTTTTTGATTTTAAAGACTTTTTGCCCAGCCTCAATGAGGGCTTTATTTTACATAGAGTTCTTGATTTTTTAGGACAATTTCTCGTACACTTGCAAACTTCTTAAGTTTTTTGATTTCTTCTGGATGAGTGACGAGAGTGATAACGTAACCTTCCTTGCCCATACGACCAGTACGGCCAGCACGGTGAGTGTAGGTTTCGCTATCTCTAGGAACATCAAAGTTTACGACACATTCGAGGCTATCGATATCAATTCCACGAGCCAGAAGGTCTGTTGCGAGAAGTAGGGTTAGTTGCTTGTCTTTAAACTTTTCTAAGATGACTTTTCTGAACTTGACATTGACATCACTAGCGAGGGAAACAGCCAAGATATCCCGATACTGTAGTTTTTCTTCTGCACTTCCAAGGTCTGATAGGCTGTTAAAGAAGACAAGACCTCGGAAATCCTCTACATGAGCCAGTTTTCGTAGCATATCCACTCGGTGACGTTGATCTACCTGCATGTAGAAGTGCTGGATGTTGTCCAATTTTTGGTCAGAGAGATCAATTGTACGTGTGTTAGGCGCAATCTTCTTTTGGTCAAACTTGGTTGTCGCACTCATATAGACAAGTTGGTGGTCACGAGGTGCGTAGTGAGTAATTTTCTCGACAAAGTGTATCTGAGAATCATCTAGCAATTGGTCGAATTCATCCAGGATGATGGTTTCCACATTCATCATCTTGATTTTTTTCAATTTAATCAACTCAAAGATACGGCCAGGTGTTCCAATCAGAATTTCTGGTCCTTTTTTAAGACGTTCAATTTGGCGCTTCTGACTCGAACCTGATAAGAAGAGTTGGGCAGTTAAGCCGATAGCTTCAGCCCATGTTTTACACACTTCAAAAATCTGTCCAGCAAGCTCAGTATTTGGTGCTAGAATCAAGAGTTGTTGGGCTTTTTTCTTTTGTAGTCTGAGAAGACTTGGTAGAAGGTAAGCTAGGGTCTTACCAGTTCCTGTAGGGCTCACTCCTAGGAGGTTTTCTCCAGCAAGAAGGGGCTCAAATAGTTGGGTTTGAATGGGAGTGAATTCTTGGAAATCGAGTTGGTCACTCAGTTCTTGCCATTCAGTCGGTAGTTTGGTTTTCATTTTTCTGCCTCAAATCTAATGCCAGCAGTCTGGCGCATAGTATATAGTAGCTCATGAACTGAACTTGCATCTTCCAGCCAAATTTGGTAGAGATTCAGATCTGGTTGCTGGATCATGTGTGCAAATGCAGCGACTTCCTCAGTCATCGTATGAGGAGTCTGTTGGATAGGGAGTTGGACTTGATTGCCTTGATGGTCGGTAAAAATAGCTGAGCTGACATGTTCGATGGTGTTGAGGGTCAAGGTACCATCTGTCGTATAAATCTCGCAAGGGAGATTGGAAGTGATGTTTTTTCCAGCCTTGATGTGAACTTGAAAGTCTGGGTAGAAGAGGATTCCGTCACCATTTAGGTCAATGCTATTGTCAAGCTGTTGCCCCTGATAGGTTGCGTCCTGAGCCTTTCCAAAGAGACGAACGGCAGCGTAGAGAGGATAAATCCCCAAATCCATAAGCGCTCCACCAGCAAAACGATCTGAAAAGACATTTGGTATCTGTCCAGCCAACAAGTTAGGCATTTTGGAAGAATACTTGGCATAGTTGAAATCTGCCCCTAAAATTTGCTTGTCTGCTAAAAAGTTTTTGATAGTTATAAAAGCTTTTTCATGGTAATTGCGAGCTGCTTCGAATATAAAACAGTGATTTTTCTCAGCTGTATGTCTCAAATCTAGCCATTCTTGTGGCTGAGTGACAGCTGGTTTTTCAAGAATGACGTGTTTACCTGCAGACAAGGCAGCTTTTGCCTGAGCAAAATGTAAGGAATTTGGACTGGCAATATAGACCACATCAAAGGAGCTCTTGAAGAAGTCTTCTAACTGATCAAAGAGTTGGATATTCTGATAGCAAGAAGCAAAGGTAGTCGCAGTTTTTAGTTTTCTAGAATAGACTGCGACCAGCTTGTATTCTCCACTGGAATGGGCTGCTTCTATGAAGTGGTGGCTGATAGCCCCTGTTCCGATGACACCTAATTTAAGCATAGTTACTCCTTTTCCAATTTCAAATCCTTCTTTCATTATAACATAGATAGACAGGACTATCCAACAGAGGGGAAAAAATTTCAAATAAGCTACTAGGTCTTTTCCAAAGAAAGTGGTACAATAATGAGATGAGTAAATGAAATGGGAGGGAAAATGAGGTTATTACCTATAAGAAAAATATCACGTCAGTCTAAGAGGCTAGCGCTTTTTTTGACTTTTTGTGCAGGTTATGTAGATGCCTATACGTTTATTTTGCGAGGGAATACTCTTGTAGCTGGACAAACTGGGAATGTCGTCTTTCTTTCAGTAGAATTAATTCAAAATAATGTTTCAGATGTTAGGGACAAGGTTCTCACCTTGTTAGCTTTTATGATGGGGGTCTTTCTATTAACAATTTATAAGGAAAAATTGAGAATTGTGAAAAAGCCAATTTTGTCATTGCTTCCTTTAGCAATCTTATCAATCATTATTGGTTTTGTGCCGCAGACTGTAGATAATATCTATCTAGTACCTCCCTTGGCCTTCTGTATGGGATTGGTGACAACTGCTTTTGGAGAAGTGTCGGGTATTGCCTATAATAACGCTTTTATGACAGGGAATATCAAGCGGACCATGCTGGCTTTTGGAGATTATTTCCGAACCAAGCACACACCTTTTTTGCGTGAAGGATTCATATTTGTTAGCCTGCTTAGTAGTTTTGTCCTTGGCGTTGTCTTTTCAGCCTATTTGACGATTTTCTATCATGAAAAGACCATCCTTGGTGTTCCTATTATGATGAGTATTTTTTACCTCAGCATGCTTTTTGCATCTTGGCAGAAAAAAGTAAAAGAAAAAGCTTGATTTTAGGTGTTATTACTTGTAAGAAAATAGGAGATATGCTATACTTGAAGAGTTGACTATGCACGATCCTGTGCAACCGCACGAACATCGTTGTTTGATTATTCAAGTTTAAGTGGTTCGTCCCACGATGCTAGGCGAGTCTTCACAAAAAATTCGGGGAAACCCATAAAAATCATAGGAGGTGCATAATGAGCACATACGCAATTATCAAAACTGGCGGAAAACAAGTTAAAGTTGAAGTTGGTCAAGCAGTTTACGTTGAAAAATTGAACGTTGAAGCTGGTCAAGAAGTTACTTTTAACGAAGTTGTTCTTGTTGGTGGTGAAAACACTGTTGTCGGAACTCCACTTGTTGCTGGAGCTACTGTAGTTGGAACTGTTGAAAAACAAGGAAAACAAAAGAAAGTTGTTACTTACAAGTACAAACCTAAAAAAGGTAGCCACCGTAAACAAGGTCACCGTCAACCATATACAAAAGTTGTCATCAACGCAATCAACGCTTAATTTTAAGGAGAACACATGATACAGGCAGTCTTTGAGAGAGCCGAAGATGGCGAGCTGAGGAGTGCGGAAATTACTGGACACGCCGAGAGTGGCGAATACGGCTTTGATGTCGTGTGTGCATCGGTTTCTACGCTTGCCATTAACTTTATCAATTCTATTGAGAAATTTGCAGGCTATGAACCAATCCTAGAATTAAACGAAGATGAAGGTGGCTATCTGATGGTTGAAATACCAAAAGATCTTCCTTCACACCAGAGAGAAATGACCCAGTTATTCTTTGAATCATTTTTCTTAGGTATGGCAAACTTATCGGAGAACTCTTCTGAGTTCGTCCAAACCAGAGTTATCACAGAAAACTAACACGGAGGAAAACATTATGTTAAAAATGACTCTTAACAACTTGCAACTTTTCGCCCACAAAAAAGGTGGAGGTTCTACATCAAACGGACGTGATTCACAAGCGAAACGTCTTGGAGCTAAAGCAGCTGACGGACAAACTGTAACAGGTGGATCAATCCTTTACCGTCAACGTGGTACACACATCTACCCAGGTGTAAACGTTGGACGTGGTGGAGACGATACTTTGTTCGCTAAAGTTGAAGGCGTAGTACGCTTTGAACGTAAAGGACGCGATAAAAAACAAGTTTCTGTTTACCCAATCGCAAAATAAAAAGGTCCAGTGAACCTTTTTATCCCGAGCCTTGAAATATAAAGGCGAGGAAGCTAGAAGTAGCATTAAATAAGGCTTTCCGAGTTTTCGGAGAGCCTGCTTTTTTGTTTTGCTACCCATGATTTTTTCATTCTTAGTGTAGATGAATTTTATGAGTGACATTATTTTTCTTCGATGGAAAACTTCTAAAATATGGTATAATGAAAAGATAAAGAAGTTGGGGGTAGAAGATGAACATTCAACAATTACGCTATGTTGTTGCCATTGCCAATAGTGGTACTTTCCGTGAAGCTGCTGAAAAGATGTATGTTAGTCAGCCAAGTCTGTCTATTTCTGTTCGTGATTTGGAAAAAGAGTTGGGCTTTAAGATTTTCCGTCGGACCAGCTCAGGGACTTTCTTGACCCGTCGTGGTATGGAATTCTATGAAAAAGCGCAAGAATTGGTTAAAGGATTTGATATTTTTCAAAATCAGTATGCCAATCCTGAGGAAGAAAAAGATGAATTTTCCATTGCTAGTCAGCACTATGATTTCTTGCCACCAACCATTACGGCCTTTTCAGAGCGCTATCCTGACTATAAAAACTTCCGTATTTTTGAATCAACTACTGTTCAAATCTTAGACGAAGTAGCTCAAGGGCATAGTGAGATTGGGATTATCTACCTCAACAATCAAAATAAAAAAGGGATTATGCAACGGGTTGAAAAGCTAGGCCTTGAGGTCATTGAATTGATTCCCTTCCATACCCACATTTATCTCCGTGAGGGGCATCCTTTGGCTCAGAAAGAGGAACTGGTCATGGAGGATTTAGCAGATCTACCAACGGTTCGTTTCACTCAAGAGAAAGACGAGTATCTTTATTATTCAGAGAACTTTGTCGATACCAGTGCGAGCTCACAGATGTTTAATGTGACAGACCGTGCCACCTTGAATGGAATTTTGGAGCGGACGGACGCCTATGCGACAGGTTCTGGATTTTTAGATAGTGACAGTGTTAATGGCATTACCGTTATTCGTCTCAAGGATAATTTAGATAACCGCATGGTTTATGTCAAACGTGAGGAAGTGGAGCTCAGTCAAGCTGGGAATCTTTTCGTAGAAGTCATGCAAGAATATTTTGATCAGAAGAGGAAATCATGAAAAAAAGAGGAATAGTGGCAGTCATTGTACTGCTTTTGATTGCGCTAGATCAGTTAGTCAAATCCTATATCGTCCAGCAGATTCCACTGGGTGAAGTTCGCTCTTGGATTCCCAATTTCGTTAGCTTAACCTACCTGCAAAATAGAGGTGCAGCCTTTTCCATGTTACAAGACCAGCAGTGGTTATTTGCTGTTATTACACTGGTCGTTATGGTAGGTGCCATTTGGTATCTACATAAACACATGGAGGACTCACTTTGGATGGTCTTGGGTTTGATCTTGATTATTGCAGGTGGTCTTGGAAACTTTATTGACAGAATCAGTCAGGGCTTTGTTGTGGATATGTTCCACCTTGACTTTATCAATTTTGCAATTTTCAATGTGGCAGATAGCTATCTGACGGTCGGAGTGATTATTTTATTGATTGCAATGTTAAAAGAGGAAATAAATGGAAATTAAAATTGAAAGTGGTGGCCTGCGTTTGGATAAGGCTTTGTCGGATTTGACAGAATTATCACGCAGTCTCGCGAATGAACAAATCAAATCAGGCCAGGTCTTGGTCAATGGCCAAGTCAAGAAAGCTAAATACACAGTTCAAGAGGGCGATGTCGTCACTTACCATGTGCCAGAACCAGAGGTTTTAGAGTATGTAGCTGAGAATCTTCCGCTAGAAATCATCTACCAAGATGAGGATGTGGCAGTTGTTAACAAACCTCAGGGGATGGTTGTGCATCCGAGTGCTGGTCATACTAGTGGAACTCTGGTAAATGCCCTTATGTACCATATTAAGGATTTGTCGGGTATCAATGGGGTTCTGCGTCCAGGAATTGTTCACCGTATTGATAAGGATACGTCAGGCCTTCTCATGATTGCTAAAAACGATGAGGCGCATCTAGCACTTGCCCAAGAACTCAAGGATAAAAAGTCTCTCCGCAAATATTGGGCGATTGTTCATGGAAATCTGCCTAATGATCGTGGTGTCATTGAAGCTCCGATTGGCCGTAGTGAAAAAGACCGTAAGAAACAGGCTGTGACTGCTAAAGGGAAACCTGCAGTGACCCGTTTCCACGTTTTGGAACGCTTTGGTGATTATAGCTTAGTGGAGCTGCAGCTGGAAACAGGCCGCACCCATCAAATCCGTGTTCACATGGCTTATATCGGCCATCCAGTCGCTGGTGATGAAGTCTATGGTCCTCGCAAGACTTTGAAAGGACGTGGACAATTTCTTCATGCCAAGACTTTAGGTTTTACTCATCCGAGAACAGGTGAGACCATGGAATTTACAGCAGATATCCCAGAGATTTTTAAGGAAACTTTAGAGAGATTGAGGAAGTAAGAATGAAAAAGAAATTAACTAGTTTAGCACTTGCAGGCGCTTTTTTAGGTTTGTCATGGTATGGAGATGTTCAAGCTCAAGAAAGTTCAGGAAATAAAATTCACTTTATCAATGTTCAAGAAGGTGGCAGTGATGCGATTATTCTTGAAAGCAATGGACATTTTGCCATGATTGATACAGGAGAAGATTATGATTTCCCAGATGGAAGTGATTCTCGTTATCCGTGGAGAGAAGGAATTGAAACATCTTATAAGCATGTTCTAACAGACCGTGTCTTTCGTCGTTTGAAGGAATTGGGTGTTCAAAAACTTGATTTTATTTTAGTCACTCATACTCACAGTGACCATATTGGAAATGTTGATGAATTACTGTCTACCTATCCAGTTGACCGAGTTTATCTTAAAAAATATAGTGATAATCGTATTACTAATTCTGAACGTCTATGGGATAATCTGTATGGCTATGATAAGGTTTTACAGACTGCTGCTGAAAAAGGTGTTTCAGTTATTCAAAATATCACACAAGGGGATGCTCATTTTCAGTTTGGAGACATGGATATTCAACTCTATAACTATGAAAATGAAACTGATTCATCAGGTGAATTAAAGAAAATTTGGGATGATAATTCTAATTCTTTGATTAGCGTGGTAAAAGTCAATGGTAAGAAAATTTACCTTGGGGGCGACTTAGATAATGTTCATGGAGCAGAAGACAAGTATGGTCCTCTCATTGGAAAAGTTGATTTGATGAAGTTTAATCATCACCATGATACCAACAAATCAAATACCAAGGATTTTATTAAAAATTTGAGTCCGAGTTTGATTGTTCAAACTTCGGATAGTTTACCTTGGAAAAATGGTGTTGATAGTGAGTATGTCAATTGGCTTAAAGAACGAGGAATTGAGAGAATCAACGCAGCCAGCAAAGACTATGATGCAACAGTTTTTGATATTCAAAAAGACGGTTTTGTCAATATTTCAACTTCCTACAAGCCGATTCCAAGTTTTCAAGCTGGTTGGCATAAGAGTGCATATGGGAATTGGTGGTATCAAGCACCTGATTCTACAGGAGAATATGCAGTAGGTTGGAATGAAATCAAGGGTGAATGGTATTACTTCAATCAAACGGGTATCTTGTTACAGAATCAATGGAAAAAATGGAACAATCGTTGGTTCTATTTGACAGACTCTGGCGCTTCTGCTAAAAATTGGAAAAAAATCGATGGAAGCTGGTATTATTTCAACAAAGAAAATCAGATGGAAATTGGTTGGATAAATACTGGAGGTCAGTCCTATTATTTATCAAACGATGGCTCTATGAAGACAGATTGGCTTCAATATAAGGGGCAATGGTATTACTTTGCTCAATCAGGAGAAATGAAAACGGGTTGGGTAAAAGATAAAGAAATCTGGTACTATATGGATTCTACTGGTATCATGAAGACAGGCGAGATAGAAGTTTCTGGTCATCATTACTATCTAGAAGAATCAGGAGCTATGAAGCAAGGCTGGCTTAAAAAGGCAAATGATTGGTATTTCTACAAGACAGACGGTTCACGAGCTGTGGGTTGGATCAAAGACAAGGATAAATGGTACTTCTTAAAAGAAAATGGTCAATTACTTGTGAATGGTAAGACACCAGAAGGTTATACTGTTGATTCAAGTGGTGCCTGGTTAGTGGATGTTCCGGTAGAGAAATCTGTTACAACTAAAGTCACAAGTAATTCAGAAATAAAAGAATCTAGTGAAGTAGTGAAAAAAGATCTTGAAAATAAAGAAACGAGTCAACACGAAAGTATTACAAGTTCTTCAACTAGTCAGGATTTGACTTCCTCAACTTCACAAAGCTCTGAAACGAGTGCAAACAAATCGGAATCAGAACAGTAGTAAAAAAGAAGGTTTTAGGGCCTTCTTTTTCCTATCAACTCTTTTCTATTTCCTGCCATTCATGTTATAATGGATAAATATGAAGAATCGGAGTGAGACTATGAAATACAAACGGATTGTCTTTAAGGTGGGGACTTCTTCTCTGACAAATGAGGATGGAAGTTTATCACGTAGTAAGGTAAAGGCTATTACCCAGCAGTTGGCTATGTTGCACGAAGCTGGTCATGAATTGATTTTGGTGTCGTCGGGTGCCATTGCTGCAGGTTTTGGTGCCTTAGGATTTAAAAAGCGTCCGACTAAGATTGCTGATAAACAGGCTTCAGCAGCGGTAGGGCAAGGGCTTTTGTTGGAAGAATACACGACCAATCTTCTCTTGCGCCAAATCGTTTCTGCACAAATCTTGCTGACCCAGGATGACTTTGTGGATAAGCGCCGTTATAAAAATGCCCATCAGGCTTTGTCAGTTCTACTTAGCCGTGGAGCGATTCCTATCATCAACGAGAATGACAGTGTCGTTATTGATGAGCTCAAGGTTGGGGACAATGATACTCTAAGTGCTCAGGTAGCAGCCATGGTCCAAGCAGACCTTTTGGTCCTCTTGACAGACGTAGACGGTCTATATACTGGAAATCCTAATTCAGATCCAACAGCCAAACACTTGGAGCGAATCGAGACAATCAACCGTGAGATTATCGATATGGCCGGTGGAGCTGGTTCGTCAAACGGAACTGGGGGCATGCTAACAAAAATCAAGGCTGCAACTATTGCGACAGAATCAGGAGTTCCTGTTTATATCTGCTCATCCTTGAAGACAGATGCCATGATTGAAGCGGCTGAGGAGACCAAGAATGGTTCCTACTTTGTTGCGCAAGAGAAGGGACTTCGTACTCAGAAACAATGGCTGGCCTTTTATGCTCAGAGCCAAGGTTCTATTTGGGTTGATAAAGGGGCTGCAGAAGCTCTCTCTCAACATGGCAAGAGTCTTCTTTTATCTGGTATTGTTGACGCAGAAGGAGCTTTTTCTTATGGTGATATCGTGACAGTATGTGACAAGGAAAGTGGAAAATCACTTGGAAAAGGACGCGTGCAATTTGGAGCATCTGCTTTGGAGGATATGTTGCGTTCTCAAAAAGCCAAGGGTGTCTTGATTCACCGTGATGACTGGATTTCCATTACTCCTGAAATCCAACTACTCTTTACAGAATTTTAGAGGTAAACTATGGTAAGTACACAAGAACAATTTGAACAGGTACAGGCTGTTAAAAAATCGATCAACACAGCTAGTGAAGTCGTGAAAAACCAAGCCCTGCTAGCCATGGCTGACCACTTAGTGGCTGCTACTGAGGAGATTTTAGCAGCCAATGCCATTGATATGGAAGCTGCTAAGGGTAAAATCTCAGATGTGATGCTAGATCGTCTTTATTTGGATGCAGGTCGTATAGAAGCGATGGCAACTGGGATTCGTGAAGTGGTTGCTTTACCAGATCCAATCGGTGAAGTTTTAGAAACAAGTCAGCTTGAAAATGGTTTGGTTATCACCAAAAAACGTGTAGCTATGGGGGTCATCGGTATTATCTATGAAAGCCGTCCAAATGTGACGTCTGATGCGGCTGCTTTGGCTCTTAAAAGTGGAAATGCGGTTGTTCTTCGTAGTGGTAAGGATGCCTATCAAACGGCCCATGCCATTGTCACAGCCTTGAAGAAGGGCTTGGAAACAACTACCATTCATCCAGATGTGATTCAACTAGTGGAAGATACCAGCCGAGAAAGTAGCTATGCTATGATGAAGGCCAAGGGCTATTTAGATCTTCTCATTCCTCGTGGAGGGGCTGGTTTGATCAATGCCGTGGTTGAAAATGCTATCGTACCTGTTATTGAGACAGGAACTGGGATTGTCCATGTTTATGTGGACAAGGATGCAGACGAAGACAAGGCGCTGTCTATCATCAACAATGCCAAAACCAGTCGTCCTTCTGTATGTAATGCCATGGAGGTTCTGCTGGTTCATGAAGACAAGGCAGCAAGCTTCCTTCCTCGCTTGGAGCAAGTACTGGTTGCGAATCGAAAAGAAGCTGGTCTGGAACCAATTCAATTCCGTGTAGATAGCACAGCAAGTCAGTTTGTTTCAGGTCACGCAGCTGAAGCACAAGACTTTGACACCGAGTTTTTAGACTATGTCCTAGCTGTTAAAGTAGTTTCAAGTCTTGAGGAAGCAATCGAGCATATTGAAGCACACAGTACTCATCATTCGGATGCCATTGTGACTGAAAATGCTGAAGCTGCAGCTTACTTTACAGATCAAGTGGACTCTGCAGCGGTTTATGTCAATGCCTCAACTCGTTTCACAGATGGTGGCCAATTTGGTCTGGGTTGTGAAATGGGGATTTCTACTCAGAAATTGCACGCGCGTGGTCCAATGGGCTTGAAGGAATTGACCAGCTACAAGTATGTGGTTACTGGTGACGGACAGATAAGGGAGTAAGAGATGAAGATTGGATTTATCGGTTTGGGGAATATGGGTGCTAGCTTGGCCAAGGCTGTTTTGCAGGCTAAGACGTGTGATGACATTCTTCTTGCCAATCGTAGTCAAGCCAAGGTAGATGCTTTCATTGCAGACTTTGGTGGTCAGGCTTCCAGCAATGAAGAAATCTTTGCAGAAGCAGATGTGATTTTTCTAGGAGTTAAGCCTGCTCAGTTTTCTGAACTGCTTTCTCAATACCAGACCATCCTTGAAAAAAGAGAAAGTCTTCTTTTGATTTCCATGGCAGCTGGATTGACTTTAGAAAAACTAGCTAGTCTTCTTCCAAATCAACACAGAATTATTCGTATGATGCCAAATACCCCTGCTTCTATCGGTCAAGGAGTGATTAGTTATGCCTTGTCTCCTAATTGCAGGGTTGAGGACAGTGATCTCTTTTGTCAGCTTTTAACCAAGGCTGGACTCTTGGTTGAACTTGGGGAAGGCTTAATAGACGCAGCGACAGGTCTTGCAGGCTGTGGACCGGCTTTTGTCTATCTCTTTATCGAAGCCTTGGCAGATGCAGGTGTTCAGACGGGATTGCCACGAGAAACGGCATTGAAAATGGCGGCTCAAACTGTGGTAGGAGCTGGGCAATTGGTCCTAGAAAGCCAAGAGCATCCTGGGGTCTTGAAAGACCAAGTTTGTAGCCCAGGAGGTTCCACTATCGCTGGTGTAGCGAGCTTAGAAGCGCATGCTTTTCGAGGAACGGTCATGGATGCAGTTGGTCAAGCCTACAAACGAACACAAGAATTAGGTAAATAAGAGGTAGTTTTATCTGCCTCTTTTATGGTGGTTGAAATGAGAAGACAAAAAGATTGTCACAAACCCACATTTTTTTGATAGAATAGAAGTAGTAAAAAAGAAATGAGTTAGACATGTCAAAAGGATTTTTAGTCTCTCTTGAGGGACCAGAGGGAGCAGGAAAGACCAGTGTTTTAGAGGCTCTGCTCCCAATTTTAGAGGAAAAAGGGGTAGAGATACTGACGACCCGTGAACCTGGCGGAGTCTTGATTGGGGAGAAGATTCGGGAAGTGATTTTGGATCCAAGTCATACTCAGATGGATGCTAAAACAGAGCTTTTACTCTATATCGCCAGTCGCAGACAGCACTTGGTGGAAAAAGTTCTCCCTGCCCTTGAAGCTGGTAAGTTGGTCATTATGGACCGCTTCATCGATAGTTCCGTTGCCTATCAGGGATTTGGTCGTGGCTTAGATATTGACGCCATTGATTGGCTCAATCAGTTTGCGACAGATGGCCTTAAACCCGATTTGACACTCTATTTTGATATCGAGGTGGAAGAAGGACTGGCTCGCATTGCTGCTAATAGCAATCGTGAGGTCAATCGTTTGGACTTGGAAGGTTTGGACTTGCATAAAAAAGTCCGTAAAGGCTATCTTTCTCTCCTGGAAAAAGAAGGAAATCGCATTGTCAAGATTGATGCGAGTCTTCCATTGGAGGAGGTTGTGGAAACCACAAAGGCTGTCTTGTTTGATAGAATGGGATTAGCTAAATGAAACAAGATCAACTAAAGGCCTGGCAGCCAGATCAGTTTGACCACTTTGTCCGTATCCTAGAACAAGACCAGCTCAATCATGCCTACCTCTTTTCAGGTTTCTTTGGAAGCTTGGAAATGGCGCAGTTTTTGGCTAAGAGCCTTTTTTGTACAGATAAAGTAGGTGTTTTACCATGTGAGAAATGCCGAAATTGTAAGCTGATTGAACTGGGAGAATTTCCCGATGTCACTTTGATTAAACCAGTCAATCAGGTCATCAAGACAGAACGCATTCGGGAATTGGTGGGTCAGTTTTCCCAAGCAGGGATTGAAAGTCAGCAACAGGTCTTTATCATTGAGCAAGCTGAGAAAATGCATCCTAATGCAGCCAATTCTCTGCTCAAGGTCATCGAAGAACCCCAGAGTGAGGTTTATATCTTCTTCTTGACCAGCGATGAGGAAAAGATCTTACCAACAATCCGCAGTCGGACGCAAATTTTTCACTTTAAAAAACAAGAAGAAAAGCTCATTTTGCTCTTAGAACAAATGGGACTGGTTAAGAAAAAGGCGATCCTTTTAGCTCAGTTTAGTCAATCACGAGCTGAAGCAGAAAAGTTGGCACATCAGGCAAATTTTTGGACCTTGGTCGATGAAAGTGAACGCCTGCTAACTTGGTTAGTGGCTAAGAAAAAAGAAAGTTATTTGCAAGTTGCCAAACTAGCTAGCTTGGCAGATGATAAGGAAAAACAAGATCAGGTTTTACGGATTTTTGAAGTCCTCTGTGGACAAGATATCTTACAAGCAAGAGTAAGAGTGATTCTACAAGATTTGCTAGAAGCTAGAAAAATGTGGCAGGCTAATGTCAGCTTTCAAAATGCTATGGAATATCTGGTCTTGAAAGAAATATAAACTCAAAAATGAATGATAAAGAAAGGAAAGGGCTGTTTTATGGACAAAAAAGAATTATTTGACGCGCTGGACGATTTTTCCCAACAGTTATTGGTAACCTTGGCCGATGTGGAAGCCATCAAGAAAAATCTCAAGAGCTTGGTAGAAGAAAATACAGCTCTTCGCTTGGAAAATAGTAAGTTGCGAGAACGCTTGGGTGAGGTGGAAGCAGACGCTCCTGTCAAGGCTAAGCATGTTCGTGAAAGTGTCCGTCGCATTTACCGTGATGGATTTCACGTTTGTAATGATTTTTATGGACAACGTCGAGAACAGGACGAAGAATGTATGTTCTGTGATGAGTTGTTATACAGGGAGTAAGCATGCAGATTCAAAAAAGTTTTAAGGGGCAGTCTCCCTATGGCAAGCTGTACCTAGTGGCAACGCCGATTGGCAATCTAGACGATATAACCTTTCGAGCAATCCAGACCTTGAAAGAAGTGGACTGGATTGCTGCTGAGGACACACGCAATACAGGTCTATTGCTCAAGCATTTTGACATTTCTACCAAGCAAATCAGTTTTCATGAGCACAATGCCAAGGAAAAGATTCCTGATTTGATTGGTTTCCTGAAAGCAGGGCAAAGTATTGCTCAGGTATCCGACGCGGGTCTGCCTAGCATCTCAGACCCTGGTCATGATTTGGTTAAGGCAGCTATTGAGGAAGAGATTGCAGTTGTCACAGTTCCAGGAGCCTCTGCAGGGATTTCTGCCTTGATTGCTAGCGGTCTAGCGCCACAACCACATATCTTTTACGGCTTTTTACCGAGAAAATCAGGCCAGCAAAAGCAATTTTTCGACTCAAAAAAAGATTATCCTGAAACTCAGATTTTCTATGAATCTCCCCATCGTGTGGCAGATACTTTGGAAAATATGTTAGCAGTTTATGGCGACCGCTCGGTCGTTTTGGTTAGGGAATTGACTAAAATTTATGAAGAATACCAAAGAGGAAAGATCTCTGAATTGCTGGAAAGCATCTCCGAAACGCCACTTAAGGGAGAATGCCTTCTCATCGTTGAAGGTGCCAGTCAGGATATGGAAGAAAAGGACGAGGAGGACTTGTTTTCAGAAATCCAAGCCCGCATCCAACATGGTATGAAGAAAAATCAAGCTATCAAGGAAGTCGCTAAGATTTACCAGTGGAATAAAAGTCAACTCTACGCTGCCTATCACGACTGGGAAGAAAACCAAGAAAATGACTAAACAGGGAAGTTTGCCTTCTTCCCGAAATAGAAATAACAATCATAAACATTTTGCTAAGATTGCTTATTTGGAGGAGAAATGAAAAGCAAAGCGATGAAGAAAGTAATTGGCCTACTGTTGCCTATTCTCACCTTATTTATTTTGTCAGCATGTAACAACAGAGTCGATCGTGATTTAGCTAAAACATCTATTTCAAACATTCGTTCCGTAGTAGAAGCTGCAGGGTTAGAAGCAGAAGGATACTCGACTGCTGATACCTTTGGATACTACGGATTTCCATTTTACATTAAAGGAAATAAAAAATTTGTAGATGTCTATGTGGATTTTGAAAAAGATTATGTTGAGAAGACTCCAGTCCTTAGATACAATCCGCGACTTAAAGAAGTTGAAAAGAAAATTTTCTTTGGTTTTTCCCAAAAAACAGTCTATCGTTTAGAAATGGAGTATGTTGCTGAAGATGATAACTATGACCGACTTGAGGAAGCTTATAATAAGATACTTCAAAGTGATAGTTTGACTTCTACATATTTAAAAGATAATCAGCTTAAGAAGCTTTATATTAAAAATTCAATTGAATTGGAATCTTTTAAATCCTATTACTCTTTAGTTCCAAAAGAAGAATATAGTGGCAACCCTAAAACTCGTCTTGAAGAACAAGAAAAGAGGGAGGCAATTCTGAAGACAGATGTAGAAGAACTTACTCCCTTAATTGAGGACCTAGACCCAAGTAGAGTCAACAATCTTGATGAAGAGACGCTTGTTCGTAATCGTGATCTACTTTTGAAAAGGGTTGCTGACAATCGTTCTACCTTTGGTATTGACATAGACATTGATATAAAAGAGGTACGAAAACAAAACCTTCAATTAACTGATGAGGATATTGACAATTGGACTGATTCTGATTTTCAATACGTACTTGCTCAAATAGTTGAAATTGAAAAATTACCTAAGAATACTGAAGTACGTTTTAGTATAAAATATGAAAGAAAACTGGGTTGGAAGATATTCAGTTTCAATAAAGAATAATTTTTGAAAGACATTCAGGAATTCTCCTGTCTGTCTTTTTACTTAGTTTTTTGGTATAATGGACCAAGTATGAATTTAGAAAGATTTGTGGGTGTCAAATAGTCTAGTAGCTTGTTTTTATTTGGACTTAGTTTCCACCCAAAGAGGTATTAGTGTCGTGTCTCAATCTTATATCAATGTTATCGGAGCAGGTTTGGCAGGGTCTGAAGCTGCTTACCAAATCGCAGAACGTGGTATTCCAGTTAAACTCTATGAAATGCGTGGTGTCAAGTCAACACCCCAGCACAAAACAGACAATTTTGCTGAATTGGTTTGTTCTAATTCTCTTCGTGGAGATGCTTTGACAAATGCAGTGGGTCTCCTCAAGGAAGAAATGCGTCGCTTGGGTTCTGTTATCTTAGAATCTGCTGAAGCAACCCGTGTTCCTGCAGGAGGAGCTCTTGCGGTGGACCGTGATGTTTTCTCCCAAATGGTGACCGAAAAAGTGGCCAACCACCCCTTGATTGAAGTGGTGCGTGATGAAATTACAGAATTGCCGACAAATGTTATTACAGTTGTGGCGACTGGTCCTTTGACCAGCGATGCTCTAGCTGAAAAGATTCATGCCCTTAATGACGGCGATGGTTTCTATTTCTACGATGCGGCAGCCCCTATTATCGACGTCAACACTATCGATATGAGCAAGGTCTATCTCAAGTCTCGTTATGATAAGGGAGAAGCCGCTTATCTCAACGCTCCCATGACCAAGCAAGAGTTTATGGATTTCCATGAAGCCTTGGTTAATGCGGAAGAAGCACCGCTCAATTCTTTCGAAAAAGAAAAGTACTTTGAAGGTTGTATGCCTATCGAAGTTATGGCCAAACGTGGCATTAAAACTATGCTTTATGGTCCTATGAAACCAGTCGGTCTGGAGTATCCAGACGACTATACTGGACCTCGTGATGGCGAATTTAAAACACCGTACGCGGTTGTGCAGCTTCGCCAGGACAATGCGGCTGGTAGCCTCTACAATATCGTCGGTTTCCAGACCCACCTCAAATGGGGAGAACAAAAACGAGTCTTCCAAATGATTCCTGGTCTTGAAAATGCTGAGTTTGTCCGTTATGGGGTCATGCACCGCAATTCTTATATGGATTCACCAAATCTTCTTGAGCAGACTTACCGTTCTAAGAAACAACCAAATCTCTTCTTTGCTGGTCAGATGACGGGTGTGGAAGGCTATGTTGAGTCAGCTGCTTCAGGCTTGGTTGCGGGAATTAACGCTGCTCGTCTTTTCAAGGGAGAAAGTGAGGCGATTTTCCCAGAAACAACAGCGATTGGAAGTTTAGCTCATTACATCACTCATGCGGACAGCAAACATTTCCAACCGATGAATGTCAACTTTGGGATTATCAAGGAGTTGGAAGGCGAGCGTATTCGTGATAAGAAGGCTCGTTATGAAAAAATTGCAGAGCGTGCTCTTAGCGACTTAGAGGAATTTTTAACAGTCTAATTTTTTTGAAAGAATTGCTCACGATACTATAAAAATCTTAGAAATTGTGATAAAATAGGTAGGATAAAAAAAGGAGAGTGAAAATGGCGAATCCCAAGTATAAACGTATTTTAATCAAGTTATCAGGTGAAGCCCTTGCCGGTGAACGTGGCGTAGGGATTGATATCCAAACAGTTCAAACAATCGCAAAAGAGATTCAAGAAGTTCATAGCTTAGGTATCGAAATTGCCCTTGTTATCGGTGGAGGAAATCTCTGGCGTGGAGAACCTGCAGCAGAAGCAGGTATGGACCGCGTTCAGGCTGATTACACAGGAATGCTTGGGACTGTTATGAATGCTCTTGTGATGGCAGATTCATTGCAACAAGTTGGGGTTGATACACGTGTGCAAACAGCTATTGCTATGCAACAAGTGGCAGAGCCTTACGTACGTGGACGTGCCCTTCGTCATCTTGAAAAAGGCCGTATCGTTATCTTTGGTGCCGGAATTGGTTCACCTTACTTCTCAACAGATACAACAGCGGCCCTTCGTGCAGCTGAAATCGAAGCAGATGCTATTCTTATGGCTAAAAACGGTGTCGATGGTGTTTACAATGCCGATCCTAAGAAAGACAAGACAGCCGTTAAGTTTGAAGAATTGACCCACCGTGACGTTATCAATAAAGGTCTTCGTATCATGGACTCAACAGCTTCAACCCTCTCAATGGATAACGACATTGACTTGGTTGTCTTCAACATGAACCAACCAGGCAACATCAAACGTGTCGTATTTGGTGAAAATATCGGAACAACAGTTTCAAATAATATCTAAGAAAAGGAATAAGAAAGATTATGGCTAACGCAATTATTGAAAAAGCTAAAGAGAGAATGACCCAGTCTCACCAATCACTTGCTCGTGAATTTGGTGGTATCCGTGCTGGCCGTGCCAATGCAAGCTTGCTTGACCGTGTACATGTAGAATACTATGGAGTAGAAACTCCTCTTAACCAAATCGCTTCAATTACGATTCCAGAAGCGCGTGTTTTGTTGGTGACACCATTTGACAAGTCTTCATTGAAAGACATCGAACGTGCCTTGAATGCCTCTGATCTTGGTATCACACCAGCTAACGATGGTTCTGTTATTCGTTTGGTTATCCCTGCTCTCACAGAAGAAACTCGTCGTGACCTTGCTAAAGAAGTGAAGAAGGTCGGAGAAAATGCTAAAGTGGCTGTCCGCAATATTCGTCGTGATGCTATGGATGAAGCTAAGAAACAAGAAAAAGCAAAAGAAATCACTGAAGACGAATTGAAGACTCTTGAAAAAGACATTCAAAAAGTAACAGACGATGCTGTTAAACACATCGATGACATGACTGCCAACAAAGAGAAAGAACTTTTGGAAGTCTAAAAATAAACAGAAAACTCAGTTGGCATTGCTGGCTGAGTTTTATTCGAAAGAAGGAAATATGAATACAAATCTTGCAAGTTTTATCGTTGGACTCATCATCGATGAAAACGACCGTTTTTACTTTGTGCAAAAGGATGGCCAGACCTATGCTCTTGCCAAGGAAGAAGGTCAACATACAGTTGGGGATACGGTTAAAGGTTTTGCCTACACGGATATGAAGCAAAAACTCCGCTTGACCACTCTAGAAGTGACTGCAACTCAGGACCAATTTGGTTGGGGAACTGTAACGGAAGTTCGTAAAGACTTGGGTGTCTTTGTGGATACAGGCCTTCCTGACAAGGAAATCGTTGTGTCACTCGATATCCTCCCTGAGCTTAAGGAACTTTGGCCTAAGAAGGGCGACCAACTTTACATCCGTCTTGAAGTGGACAAGAAAGACCGTATCTGGGGTCTCTTGGCTTATCAAGAAGATTTCCAACGTCTGGCTCGTCCTGCCTACAACAACATGCAGAACCAAAATTGGCCAGCCATTGTATACCGTCTCAAGCTGTCAGGAACTTTTGTTTACCTGCCAGAAAATAACATGCTTGGCTTTATCCATCCTAGCGAGCGTTACGCAGAGCCACGTTTGGGGCAAGTATTAGATGCGCGTGTCATTGGTTTTCGTGAAGTGGACCGCACGTTGAACCTCTCCCTCAAACCACGTTCCTTTGAGATGTTGGAAAATGATGCCCAGATGATTTTGACCTACTTGGAAAGCAATGGCGGTTTCATGACCTTAAATGATAAGTCATCTCCAGACGACATCAAAGCAACCTTTGGCATTTCTAAAGGTCAGTTCAAGAAAGCACTCGGTGGCTTGATGAAGTCTGGCAAAATCAAGCAAGACCAGTTTGGTACTGAGTTGATCTAGGGTGACATATGAGAAAATCATTTTACACTTGGCTCATGACCGAGCGCAATCCTAAAAGTAACAGTCCCAAAGCTTTCCTAGCAGACCTAGCCTTTGAAGAATCAACTTTCCCAAAACATACAGATGATTTTGATGAGGTCAGTCGCTTTTTGGAGGAGCACGCTAGTTTCTCTTTCAACCTAGGGGAATTTGACGCTATCTGGCAAGAATACTTAGAACACTAGCATGATTCACTGGGTTTGGGCTAGTAATTTCTCCACCCCTTTGCTATAATAAAAAGAAATAAAAGGATTAGAGAGGTTCTTTATTTGAAGGAACATTCAATAGACATTCAACTGAGTCATCCAGATGATCTGTTTCATCTTTTTGGTTCCAATGAACGCCATCTTCGTTTGATGGAAGAAGAGCTCGATGTGGTGATTCATGCTCGTACGGAGATTGTCCAGGTTTTGGGAGAAGAGTCTGCTTGCGAGGAAGCTCGTCAGGTTATCCAAGCTTTGATGGTCTTGGTGAACCGTGGGATGACCGTTGGTACGCCAGATGTGGTGACTGCAATTAGCATGGTCAAAAACGATGAAATTGATAAGTTTGTCGCCCTTTACGAAGAAGAAATTATCAAGGACAATACAGGGAAGCCTATCCGTGTCAAAACACTGGGTCAAAAACTTTATGTGGACAGTGTTAAACAGCACGATGTGACCTTTGGAATTGGGCCAGCAGGTACAGGGAAGACCTTCCTTGCAGTGACATTGGCAGTGACTGCCCTTAAACGTGGGCAGGTCAAGCGGATTATCTTGACACGTCCAGCGGTGGAAGCAGGAGAGAGTCTAGGTTTTCTTCCGGGTGATCTCAAGGAGAAGGTAGATCCTTACCTTCGACCTGTTTATGATGCCTTGTATCAGATTCTGGGAAAAGACCAAACGACTCGTCTCATGGAGCGAGAAATCATTGAGATTGCACCTCTTGCCTACATGCGTGGACGAACCTTGGATGATGCTTTTGTTATTTTAGATGAGGCGCAAAATACGACTATCATGCAGATGAAGATGTTTTTGACTCGTTTAGGTTTTAATTCTAAGATGATTGTCAATGGAGATATCAGTCAGATTGATCTTCCACGTAACGTCAAGTCTGGTTTGATTGATGCTCAAGAAAAACTCAAGAACATCCATCAAATTGACTTTGTTCATTTTTCAGCCAAGGATGTGGTTCGCCATCCAGTTGTTGCTCAGATTATCCGAGCTTATGAACCAGCACCGGTCAAAATGGAAAAAAGTGAAGAAGAAACAGAATAGCAAAAAAGAGCAGTTCAGGTGGAATTGCTCTTTCTTTTATCTGATAATTAGATTGTTTATACTAGTTCGTCAATTGGACTATGTTTTTTATCGAGACCTTGGGCTACTGGAAGACTGGTTAAGTAACCTTGATAAGTGGTAACACCTTGGCGCAAGCCCTCATCTTCAGAAATTGCTTGTGCGAATCCTTTTTCTGTCAAAGCTTCGATATAAGGAATAGTGACATTTGTAAGGGCAATGGTAGAAGTACGGGCAACAGCACCAGGGATGTTAGCAACGGCGTAGTGAAGTACACCATGTTTTTCATAGACAGGTTCATCGTGCGTTGTCACACGGTCAGCTGTTTCGATAACACCACCTTGGTCAACGGCAACGTCCACAATGACAGAACCTGGACGCATTTGCTTGACCATCTTATCTGTCACCAATTTTGGTGCTTTGGCACCGGGGATGAGAACCGCCCCAATAACAACATCCGCATCTCTCACACTGGCTTCGATGTTAAATGAATTGGACATGAGGGTTTGAATTTGATGACCAAAAACTTCCTCTAATTCAGAGAGACGTTTAGCACTGATATCAAGGATGGTCACTTGGGCACCAAGTCCAAGTGCGATGCGGGCAGCATGAGTTCCTACGACACCACCACCGATGATAGTGACTTTTCCTTTTGGAACGCCTGGTACACCACCAAGTAGGACACCAGATCCACCAGCTTGTTTGGTCAAGAAGTGAGCTTCGATTTGAACTGCCATACGGCCTGCAACCTCACTCATAGGAATGAGGAGTGGTAACTGCCCCTGATCATCACGGACAGTCTCATAAGCGATACTTGTTGTTTTGGCTGCTAACATGGCTTCGGCTAATTCAGGAGCAGCAGCCATATGCAAGTAGGTGAAGAGAAGCAAGTCGTCACGTAAGTAACCATATTCAGAAGCTAATGGTTCTTTTACTTTCACGACCAACTCTGCAGCCCAGGCTTCACCAGCAGTAGCGACAATCTCAGCTCCTTGCTTTTGATAGTCATCATCAGTAAAGCCAGAACCGAGACCAGCATTTGTTTCGATAAGGACGCGATGACCACGACCGACTAAGCTGTGGACACCAGCAGGTGTGAGGGCGACACGGTTTTCATTATTCTTAATTTCTTTTGGAATTCCAATTAACATAGAGAAAAACTCCCTTTCTATTGACGGGTTGTAAATGATTTATCACAATTATCTATAAAATAAGGTGATGAATTTATTCTATATGAAACCGCTTTAAAAAGCAAGGAAAACTTGTTGTAACTTCTTTTTTATGCTAGACTGGTAGAAAATATTTTTAAATGGAGGAGAAGTATGGAATCAATCTTTTTAAAACTAGCTCAGTATCCCATAGTCGAGACTGAGCGTTTATTGCTTAGACCTGTAACCTTGGATGATGCGGAAGAAATGTTTGACTATGCCTCGGACATAGAAAATACGCGCTACACTTTTCCAACCAATCAAAGCTTGGAAGAAACTCAAAATAATATTGCTCAGTTCTACTTGGCCAATCCCTTGGGACGGTGGGGAATAGAACTAAAAAGCAATGGTCAGTTTATCGGTACCATTGATTTGCACAAGATTGATCCTGCTCTTAAGAAGGCGGCTATTGGCTACATTATCAATAAAAAGTATTGGAATCAAGGATTAACGACAGAAGCCAATCGTGCCGTAATTGAGCTAGCTTTTGAAAAGATAGGGATGAATAAGTTGATTGCTTTACACGATAAGGCTAATCCCGCATCAGGTAAGGTCATGGAGAAATCGGGTATGCGTTTTTCACACTTAGACCCATATGCTTGTATGGACCAGCATGAAGAAGGCCGAATCGTTACAAGGGTTCATTATGTCTTGACAAAGGAAGACTATTTTGCAAATAAATAAACAGTTGAGAAGAAATTTTCAACTGTTTTTTCTTCCTCTTACGAATAATCTAAGAGAGGAGAAAATATGGAAGCAATTATCGAGAAAATTAAAGAATATAAAATCATTGTTATCTGTACCGGTCTGGGCTTGCTTGTAGGAGGATTTTTCCTGCTAAAGCCAGCTCCACACACACCTGTCAAAGAAACGAATTTGCAGGCAGAAGTTACAGCTGTTTCCAAGGATTCATCGACCGAAAAGGATGTGAAGAAGGAAGAAAAGGAAGAACCGGTTGAACAAGATCTAATCACCGTAGATGTGAAAGGTGCTGTTAAATCGCCAGGGATTTATGATTTGCCGGTAGGTAGTCGAGTCAATGATGCTGTTCAGAAGGCTGGTGGCTTGACAGAACAAGCAGACAGCAAGTCGCTCAATCTAGCTCAGAAAGTTAGTGATGAGGCTCTGGTTTACGTTCCATCTAAGGGAGAAGAAGTAGCTAGTCAACAGGCAGGTTCTGGAGCGCCTTCTTCAACAAGCAAGGACAAGAAGGTCAATCTCAACAAGGCCAGTCTGGAAGAACTCAAGCAGGTAAAGGGACTGGGAGGAAAACGAGCTCAGGACATTATCGATCATCGTGAGTCAAATGGGAAATTCAAGTCGGTTGATGAACTTAAGAAGGTCTCTGGAATTGGTGCCAAGACCATAGAAAAGCTAAAAGATTATGTTACAGTGGATTAAGAATTTCCCTATTCCCCTAATTTACCTGAGTTTTCTGTTGCTTTGGCTTTACTATTCTATTTTCTCAGCATCTTATCTTGCTTTGTTGGGCTTTGTTTTTCTGCTAGTCTGTCTCTTTATTCAATTTCCTTGGAAATCAGCAGGTAGAGTTCTAGTGATTTGTGGAATCTTTGGTTTCTGGTTTCTGTTTCAAAATTGGCAACAGACACAAGCTAGTCAAAACTTAGTCGCTTATGTAGACAAGGTGAAGATTTTACCAGATACTATCAAAGTTAATGGAGATAGTTTATCCTTTCGTGGCAAGGCTGACGGACAAATTTTTCAAGTCTATTATAAACTCCAGTCCGAGAATGAAAAAGAGAAGTTTCAAGTCTTAACAGACCTTCATGAGATAGAGTTAGAAGGAAAACTTTCAGAACCAGAAGGGCAGAGAAATTTTGGTGGCTTTGACTACCAAGCCTATCTGAAGACTCAGGGAATTTACCAGACTCTCAATATCAAAAAAATCCAGTCACTTCAAAAGGTTGGCAGTTGGGATATAGGAGAAAATCTATCCAGTTTACGCCGAAAGGCTGTGGTTTGGATTAAGACACATTTTCCAGACCCTATGCGCAATTACATGACAGGTCTCTTGTTAGGGCATCTGGACACAGATTTTGAGGAGATGAATGAGCTTTATTCCAGTCTAGGAATTATCCATCTTTTTGCCTTGTCGGGTATGCAGGTAGGCTTTTTCATGGATGGATTTAAGAAACTTCTCTTGCGATTGGGCTTGACCCAAGAAAAGTTGAAATGGCTGACTTATCCTTTTTCCCTTATCTATGCGGGACTAACTGGATTTTCAGCATCGGTCTTTCGCAGTCTCTTGCAGAAGCTACTGGCTCAGCATGGGGTTAAGGGATTGAATAATTTTGCCTTAACGGTTCTTGTTCTCTTTATCGTCATGCCCAACTTTTTCCTGACTGCAGGAGGAGTCTTGTCCTGCGCCTATGCTTTTATCTTGACCATGACCAGCAAAGAAGGAGAGGGGCTTAAGGCTATTGCCAGAGAAAGTCTAGTCATTTCCTTGGGCATATTGCCCATTCTATCCTTCTATTTTGCGGAATTTCAACCTTGGTCCATCCTTTTGACCTTTGTCTTTTCCTTTCTATTTGACTTGGTCTTCTTACCGCTCTTGTCTATCTTATTTGCCCTTTCCTTTCTCTATCCAGTCATTCAGCTGAATTTTATTTTTGAATGGTTAGAGGGAATGATTCGCTTAGTGTCACAGGTGACAAGTAGGCCGCTTGTACTTGGACAACCCAATGCATGGCTTTTAATCCTATTGTTAATTTCCTTGGCTTTGGTCTATGATTTGAGAAAAAACATTAAAAAGCTAAGGGTATTGAGCTTATTGATTACAGGTCTCTTTTTCCTGACCAAGCATCCACTGGAAAATGAAATTACCATGCTGGATGTAGGGCAAGGGGAAAGTATTTTCCTAAGGGATGTAACTGGGAAGACCATTCTCATAGATGTAGGTGGCAAGGCAGAATCTGATAAGAAAATCGAAAAATGGCAAGAAAAGACGACGACCAGCAATGCACAGAGAAGCTTGATCCCCTATCTTAAAAGTCGAGGAGTGGCCAAGATTGACCAGCTAATTTTGACCAATACAGACAGGGAGCATGTTGGAGATTTGTTGGAGGTGAGCAAGGCATTCCATATAGGGGAGATCTTAGTATCAAAAGGAAGTCTGAAACAGAAGGAATTTGTGGCAGAACTACAAGCGACTCAAACAAAGGTGCGTAGTGTGACAGCAGGAGAGAACTTGCCAATTTTTGGAAGTCAGTTAGAAGTCCTATCTCCAAGGAAAATTGGAGATGGAGGTCATGAAGATACCCTGGTTTTGTATGGAAAACTCTTGGATAAAAACTTTCTTTTCACTGGAAATTTGGAGGAGAAAGGAGAGAGGGACTTGCTGAGGCAATATCCTGACCTAGAAGTGGATGTTTTGAAATCTAGTCAACATGGCTCTAAAAAATCATCAAGTTCAGCCTTTCTAGAACAGCTCAAACCAGAGATGACTCTTATCTCAGTTGGAAAGAACAATCGAACGAAACTCCCCCATCAGGAAACCCTGACCCGACTGGAAACGATCAATAGCAAAGTTTACCGAACTGACCAGCAAGGAGCTATACGCTTTAAAGGTTGGAAAAATTGGAAAATCGAAACGGTTGGTTAATGAGTAGAAACTTTTCAAAAAAATAACTTTTTATCTTGACAAGAGCTAGAAAACTTGGTATCATATAAAAGTTGAGAAAAGCAGAAGTGAGAGCTTCTCGCCTTGTGACATGAAGTTGCCTGGCCCTACGGATGAAAAGTTTCTAAGAAACGCTATCATAACGTGCGGGCTTGTATATTTACGAGTCCGCTATTGTTTTTCTCTAATAAAACAAAAGAGGTGAAAACCATAGCAAAGCAAGACTTATTCATCAATGATGAGATTCGTGTACGTGAAGTTCGCTTGATCGGTCTTGAAGGAGAACAGCTAGGCATCAAGCCACTCAGTGAAGCGCAAGCTTTGGCTGATAACGCTAATGTTGACCTAGTATTGATTCAACCCCAAGCCAAACCGCCTGTTGCAAAAATTATGGACTACGGTAAGTTCAAATTTGAGTACCAGAAGAAGCAAAAAGAACAACGTAAAAAACAAAGTGTTGTTACTGTGAAAGAAGTTCGTCTAAGTCCAACTATTGACAAGGGTGACTTTGATACAAAACTTCGCAATGCACGCAAATTCCTTGAAAAAGGAAATAAAGTTAAGGTATCTATTCGCTTTAAGGGTCGTATGATTACCCATAAAGAGATTGGTGCAAAAGTTTTAGCCGAGTTTGCTGAAGCAACTCAAGATATTGCCATCATCGAACAACGTGCTAAAATGGATGGACGTCAAATGTTCATGCAATTGGCGCCAGCGACTGACAAAAAATAATTGTCAGAAAGTTAAATAAAGGAGAAAAAATCATGCCAAAACAAAAAACACACCGCGCATCAGCTAAACGTTTCAAACGTACAGGTTCTGGTGGACTTAAACGTTTCCGTGCTTACACTTCTCACCGTTTCCACGGAAAAACTAAGAAACAACGTCGTCATCTTCGTAAAGCGTCTATGGTGCATTCAGGAGATTACAAACGTATCAAAGCAATGCTTACTCGCTTGAAATAATAGCTTGACTGTAAGTAAACAATTCTAGGAAATATTTGGAGGAAATAAAACATGGCACGTGTTAAAGGTGGCGTTGTATCACGCAAACGTCGTAAACGTATTCTTAAATTAGCAAAAGGTTACTATGGAGCTAAACACATCTTGTTCCGTACTGCAAAAGAACAAGTAATGAACTCTTACTACTATGCATACCGTGACCGTCGTCAGAAAAAACGTGACTTCCGCAAATTGTGGATCACACGTATCAACGCGGCAGCTCGTATGAACGGACTTTCATACTCACAATTGATGCATGGTTTGAAATTGGCTGAGATCGAAGTTAACCGTAAAATGCTTGCTGACTTGGCTGTTAACGATGCAGCAGCTTTCACAGCTCTTGCAGATGCAGCGAAAGCAAAACTTGGTAAATAATAACAGATAAGACTGGAACAGGATTGTCCCAGTCTTTTTGAAAATAAAGGAGAAAAATATGGCTTCAAAAATGCTACACACTTGCTTGCGAGTAGAAAATCTTGAAAAATCAATCGCATTTTATCAAGATGCTTTTGGTTTTAAAGAATTGCGTCGCAGAGATTTTCCAGACCATGCCTTCACGATTGTCTATCTAGGTCTTGAGGGTGATGACTATGAGTTGGAGTTGACTTATAACTACGATCATGGTCCTTATGTGGTTGGAGATGGATTTGCCCATATCGCCCTCAGTACACCTGATCTTGAGGCGCTTCATCAAGAGCATAGTGCAAAAGGATATGAAGTGACTGAGCCAAATGGTCTACCAGGAACTGCACCTAACTATTACTTTGTAAAAGACCCTGATGGCTACAAGGTCGAAGTCATTCGTGAAAAATAATCTCGTGAGGTCAAGTAGAATGTTCGTTTTCTACTTGACTTTTTTTAGCTGAAAGAGTATACTAATAAAAATTTAACCTTTAAGGGGAGTCCAGAGAGACTCACAAGGTGTCAGATAAAAGAATAGTACAATTTTCTAGAGGAGACTTTTTGAGTGTGCTCTCTTGTCTTGTACGATTTTAACTGAGGCCTTGCACTAGCAAGGTCTTTTCTTTATCTGATCCCCTTAAAATTTAAGGAGGAAAAGTCATGAATCCCACATGTAAGAAACGTTTGGGTGCCATTCGTTTGGAAACCATGAAGGTGGTTGCACAGGAGGAAATCGCGCCAGCAATCTTTGAATTAGTCCTAGAAGGGGAAATGGTTGAAGCCATGCGAGCAGGTCAATTTCTACATCTGCGCGTGCCTGATGATGCCCATCTTTTGCGTCGTCCTATTTCAATTTCGTCTATTGATAAGGTAAAGAAGCAGTGTCACCTCATTTATCGGATTGAAGGTGCTGGTACAGCTATTTTTTCAACCTTAAGTCAGGGAGATACTCTTGATGTGATGGGACCTCAGGGAAATGGATTTGACTTGTCTGACCTAGATGAGCAGAGCCAGATTCTCTTAGTTGGAGGGGGGATTGGTGTCCCACCCTTGCTTGAGGTGGCCAAGGAATTGCATGCGCGTGGTGTGAAAGTAGTGACAGTTCTCGGATTTGCTAACAAGGATGCTGTTATCCTTGAAAAGGAATTGGCCCAATATGGTCAGGTTTTTGTAACGACAGATGATGGTTCATATGGCATTAAAGGAAATGTGTCTGTTGTCATCAATGACTTAGACAGTCAGTTTGATGCTGTTTATTCATGTGGGGCGCCTGGCATGATGAAGTATATCAATCAAAACTTTTATGACCACCCAAGAGCCTATCTATCTCTGGAATCTCGTATGGCTTGTGGGATGGGGGCTTGCTATGCCTGTGTCCTAAAAGTGCCAGAAAGCGAGACGGTCAGCCAACGCGTCTGTGAAGATGGTCCTGTTTTCCGAACAGGAACTGTTGTATTATAAGGAGAAAATCATGACTACAAATCGTTTACAAGTTTCTCTACCTGGTTTGGATTTGAAAAATCCGATCATTCCAGCATCAGGCTGTTTTGGTTTTGGACAAGAGTATGCCAAGTACTATGATTTAGACCTTTTAGGTTCTATTATGATCAAGGCGACAACACTTGAACCACGTTTTGGCAATCCAACTCCAAGGGTGGCAGAAACTCCCGCTGGTATGCTCAATGCAATCGGTTTGCAAAATCCGGGTTTGGAAGTTGTTTTGGCCGAAAAGCTAACTTGGCTGGAAAGAGAATATCCAAATCTTCCTATTATTGCCAATGTAGCTGGTTTTTCAAAACAAGAGTATGCTGCTGTTTCTCGAGGAATTTCCAAGGCAGCTAATGTAAAGGCTATTGAGCTCAATATTTCTTGCCCCAATGTTGACCACTGTAATCACGGTCTTTTGATTGGTCAAGATCCAGATTTAGCTTATGATGTGGTGAAAGCGGCTGTGGAAGCCTCTGATGTGCCAGTTTATGTCAAACTGACTCCTAGTGTGACGGATATTGTCACAGTCGCAAAAGCTGCAGAAGATGCGGGGGCAAGTGGCTTGACCATGATCAATACTCTAGTTGGTATGCGCTTTGACCTAAAAACCAGAAAACCAATCTTGGCCAATGGAACAGGTGGAATGTCTGGTCCAGCAGTCTTTCCAGTAGCCCTCAAACTCATCCGCCAAGTAGCCCAAACAACAGACCTGCCTATTATTGGAATGGGAGGAGTGGATTCGGCAGAAACTGCCCTAGAAATGTACCTGGCTGGAGCCTCTGCTATCGGAGTTGGAACAGCCAACTTTACCAATCCTTATGCCTGTCCTGATATCATCGAAAATCTACCAAAGGTTATGGACAAATACGGCATTAGTAGTCTGGAAAATCTCCGCAAGGAAGTAAAAGAGTCTCTGAGATAAACTGCAATCAATCTGTTCTTGATTTTTCATCAGTTTGTAATATTGATTATAGAGAATTTTGATACAATAAAATGGAAAGAACAGAGGAAGAAAGTTTATGAAGAAATTGAGATTTGTTTTTTTAGCTTTGCTATTTTTCTTAGCCAGACCAGAAGGTGCAATGGCAAGCGATGGTACTTGGCAAGGAAAACAATACCTGAAAGCAGATGGCAGTCCAGCAGCGAATGAGTGGGTTTTTGATGCTCACTATCAATCTTGGTTTTATATAAAAGAAGATGCCAACTATTCTGAAAATGAATGGCTGAAACAAGGTGACGACTATTTTTACCTCAAATCTGGTGGCTATATGGCCCAGTCAGAATGGGTAGAAGATAAGGGAGCCTTCTATTATCTTGATCAAAATGGAAAGATGAAAAGAAATGCTTGGCTAGGTACTTCCTATGTCGGTTCATCAGGTGCCAAAGTAATAGAAGACTGGGTATTTGATTCTCAATACGACGCTTGGTTTTATATCAAAGCAGATGGACAACACACAGAGAAAGAATGGCTCCAAATTAAGGGTAAGGACTATTATTTTAAATCTGGTGGTTATTTACTGACAAGTCAGTGGATTGACCAGGCTTATGTGAATGCCAGTGGCGCTAAAGTACAGCAAGGTTGGCTTTATGACAAACAATACCAATCTTGGTTTTACATCAAAGCAAATGGAAATCATGCTGATAAAGAATGGATTTTCGAAAATGGTCACTATTATTATCTAAAATCCGGTGGCTATATGGCAGTTAATGAATGGATTTTGGATAAGGAGTCATGGTTTTATCTCAAGTCTGATGGCAAAATGGCTGAGAAAGAATGGGTATACGATTCTAAAAGTCAAGCCTGGTACTACTTCAAATCCGGTGGCTACATGGCAAAAAATGAGACTATTGATGGTCATCAGCTAGGAAACGATGGAAAGTGGCATAAGGAATCCAAGACTAGCTCTGATTATTATCAGGTTCTTCCAGTTACTGCAAATATCTATAATGCAGATGGTGAAAAACTGTCCTATATATCGCAAGGTAGTGTTGTTTGGCTGGATAAGGATAGAAAAAGTGATGACAAGCGCCTGGCTATTACTATTTCTGGCTTGTCAGGCTATATGAAAACAGAAGATTTACAAGCACTAGATGCCAGCAAGGATTTTATCCCTTATTATGAGAGTGATGGACACCGTTTTTATCACTATGTGGCTCAGAATGCTAGTATCCCAGTAGCTGCTCATCTTTCTGATATGGAAGTAGGCAAGAAATATTATTCGGCAGATGGGTTGCATTTTGATGGTTTTAAGCTTGAGAATCCCTTCCTTTTCAAAGACTTGACAGAGGTTACAAACTATAGTGCTGAAGACTTGGATAAGGTATTTAGTCTGCTAAATATTAATAATAGTCTCTTGGAGAACAAGGGAGCTACCTTTAAGGAAGCCGAAGAACATTACCATATCAATGCCCTTTACCTTCTTGCCCATAGTGCCTTAGAAAGCGACTGGGGACGTAGCAAGATTGCCAAAGATAAGAATAATTTCTTTGGAATTACAGCCTATGATACGACTCCTTACCTTTCTGCCAAGACATTTGATGATGTGGATAAGGGAATTTTAGGTGCAAGCAAGTGGATTAAGGAAAATTATATCGATAGGGGCAGAACTTTCCTTGGAAACAAGGCGTCTGGTATGAATGTTGAATATGCCTCAGACCCTTATTGGGGTGAAAAAATTGCTAGTGTGATGATGAAAATCAATGAGAAACTAGGTGGCAAAGATTAGTCCTATAATTGGATATGATTTGAGTGAATAGTAATACTCTTCGAAAATCTCTTCAAACCACGTCAACGTCGCCTTGCCGTACTCAAGTACAGCCTGCGGCTAGTTTCCTAGTTTGCTCTTTGATTTTCATTGAGTATGAATATGATTTGAGTGAATAGTAAGTTAAAAATCCTGATTTCAAGTCGAATCAGGATTTTTTCATAGATGCGATTTTTTCTGGGTCTGGTGTAACACGGAGGGTCTTTTGTCCTGTGTAAGTGACAAAACCTGGTTTGCCACCAGTTGGTTTATTGAGTTTCTTGACTTCAATCATATCTACCTGGACCAGATTTGACAAGCGACCTTGAGAGAAGTAGGCGGCTAGCTCTGCTGCGTCTGTTTTGACTTCATCAGATGGATCAAGATTGCCTGAGATGACTACGTGGCTTCCAGGAATATCCTTGGCGTGGAACCAAAGTTCCTCCTTGCGTGCCATTTTAAAGGTTAGTTCCTCATTTTGCAGGTTATTGCGGCCGACATAGATGATGGTTTTGCCATCGCTTGCTAGATATTGTTCTGGCTTTTTGCGCTTCTGAATTTTTTCTCGCTGTCTTCTGCGGATAAAGCCAGTTTGAATTAATTCTTCACGGATTTCAGCGATTTCTTCTAGTCCAGCTTGGTTGAGGACGGTTTCTACACTTTCCAAATAGAGAATGGTTGCCTTGGTTTCCTCAATCAGGTCAGTCAAGTATTTGACAGCTTCTTTGAGTTTCTGGTAACGTTTAAAGTAGCGTTGGGCATTCTGGTTGGGAGTCAGAGCCTTATCAAGCGCAATCGTGATAGGTTGATTAGTATAGTAGTTGTCTAGGATAACCTGGTCTTGGTCGTTAGGCACTTGGTGGAGGAAGGTTGTTAGCAATTCTCCTTTTTGACGAAATTCTTCAGCGTTGTCTGTCGCCAGTAACTCTTTTTCTTGTTTTTTGAGTTTGTGGCGGTTTTTCTGAAGTTCATTTTCAACACGACGAATGAGTTCACTGGCTTGCTGTTTGACGCGGTCGCGTTCAGCCTTGTCCTTATAGTAGGTGTCCAACAAATCAGAAAGACTGGTAAAAGGTTCTCCCACCTGATTTGCAAAAGGAACTGGGCTGAAGGAAGTCTCAGTCAAGCATGGCTTGGTTTCTTGATTGAAAAAGTTTCGAAAAGTGGAAAGTTTTTCACTAACCAGTATCCTTTCCAATTCATTTGCCGTATCGCGTCCCAGACCTTGAAAGAGGCTTTGAAGGTTTTTAGCTGTCGTTTCTTGTGTTTGTAGGATTTCAAAGAGCTTTTCGTCCTTGATTGTAAAAGGATTGAGAGATTCTGTACTTGGTGGAGCGATGTAGGTCGACCCAGGAAGCAAGGTGCGGTAGCTATTTTGTGAAAAACCAACATGTTTAATGACTTCGAGGATTTTGTGGCTACTTTTATCAACCAGTAGAATATTACTGTGTTTCCCCATGATTTCGATAATCAAGGTAGCCTGAATATGGTCTCCAATCTCGTTTTTATTGGAAACTGTCATTTCCACAATACGGTCATTTTCCACTTGCTCGATCGACTCAATCAGGGCACCCTGCAAATACTTTCTCAAAACCATGATAAAGGTAGAGGGTTGGGCTGGATTTTCAAAAGTTGTTTGGGTCAGCTGAATGCGTCCAAAAACAGGATGGGCAGAAAGGAGCAGACGATGGCTTTGGCGATTGCTGCGGATTTGCAAGACCAACTCTTGTTCAAAAGGTTGATTGATTTTCTGGATGCGACCGTTCACTAACTCTCTTTTCAATTCCTCAACCATGTGGTGTAAAAAAAATCCGTCAAATGACATCGTTCTCTCCTTGTGATTGTATTCCATAGTATTATATCAAAAAGGTAGAATAAAATCATGGAAATGTGGTATAATAAAGCCAAGTAAAGAGAAACGAGAAGCACATGTATATTGAAATGGTAGATGAAACTGGTCAAGTTTCAAAAGAAATGTTGCAACAAACCCAAGAAATTTTGGAATTTGCAGCCCAAAAATTAGGCAAAGAAGACAAGGAGATTGCAGTTACCTTTGTGACCAATGAACGTAGTCATGAACTCAATCTTGAGTACCGTGACACAGACCGTCCGACAGATGTCATCAGCCTTGAATACAAGCCAGAGTTGGAAATTGCCTTTGACGAAGAGGATTTACTTGAAAATCCAGAATTGGCAGAGATGATGTCTGAGTTTGATGCCTATATTGGGGAACTGTTCATCTCTATCGATAAGGCTCATGAGCAGGCTGAGGAATATGGCCACAGCTTTGAGCGTGAGATGGGCTTCTTGGCAGTACACGGCTTTTTACATATCAATGGATATGATCACTACACTCCGGAAGAAGAAGCGGAGATGTTCGGTTTACAAGAAGAAATTTTGACAGCCTATGGACTCACAAGACAATAAACGAAAATGGAAAAATCGTGACCTGATATCCAGTTTAGAATTTGCTCTCACAGGAATTTTTACTGCCATAAAGGAAGAACGCAATATGCGAAAACATGCAGTGACGGCTCTTGTAGTCATTCTTGCAGGTTTTGTTTTTCAGGTGTCACGAATCGAATGGCTCTTTCTCCTATTGAGCATTTTCTTGGTAGTAGCTTTTGAAATTATCAACTCTGCTATTGAAAATGTGGTAGATTTGGCCAGTCACTATCACTTTTCCATGCTGGCTAAAAATGCCAAGGATATGGCGGCTGGCGCGGTATTAGTGGTCTCTCTTTTCGCAGCCTTAACAGGCGCATTGATTTTTCTCCCACGAATCTGGGATTTATTATTTTAAATAGCAAGAGGAAATTATGACTTTTAAATCAGGCTTTGTAGCCATTTTAGGACGTCCCAATGTTGGGAAGTCAACTTTTTTAAATCATGTCATGGGGCAAAAGATTGCCATCATGAGTGACAAGGCGCAGACAACGCGCAACAAAATCATGGGAATTTACACGACTGATAAGGAGCAAATTGTCTTTATCGACACACCAGGGATTCACAAGCCTAAAACAGCTCTCGGAGATTTCATGGTTGAGTCTGCCTATAGTACCCTTCGCGAAGTGGACACCGTTCTTTTCATGGTACCTGCGGATGAAGCGCGTGGTAAGGGGGACGATATGATTATCGAGCGTCTTAAGGCTGCCAAGGTTCCTGTGATTTTGGTGGTGAATAAGATCGATAAGGTTCATCCAGACCAGCTTTTGTCTCAGATTGATGATTTCCGAAATCAGATGGACTTTAAGGAAATCGTTCCAATCTCAGCTCTTCAAGGGAATAACGTCTCTCGTCTTGTGGATATTTTGAGTGAAAATCTAGATGAAGGTTTCCAATATTTCCCGTCTGATCAAATTACAGACCATCCAGAACGATTCTTGGTTTCAGAAATGGTTCGCGAGAAAGTCTTGCACCTAACTCGTGAAGAGATTCCGCATTCTGTTGCAGTAGTAGTGGATTCTATGAAACGAGATGAAGAGACAGACAAGGTTCATATCCGTGCAACCATCATGGTCGAGCGCGATAGCCAAAAAGGGATTATCATCGGTAAAGGTGGCGCTATGCTTAAGAAAATTGGTAGCATGGCCCGTCGTGATATTGAACTCATGCTAGGAGACAAGGTCTTCCTAGAAACCTGGGTCAAGGTCAAGAAAAACTGGCGCGATAAAAAGCTAGATTTAGCTGACTTTGGCTATAATGAAAAAGAATACTAAGTAGAGGTGGGCTCATGCCTGCTTCTTGTTTTTACAGAAGGAGGACTTATGCCTGAATTACCTGAGGTTGAAACCGTTCGTCGTGGCTTAGAAAAATTGATTTTGGGTAAGAAGATTTCGAGTATAGAAATTCGCTATCCCAAGATGATTAAGACGGATTTGGACGAGTTTCAAAAGGAAGTGCCTGGTCAGATTGTTGAGTCAATGGGACGTCGTGGTAAATATTTGATTTTCTACCTGACTGACAAGGTCTTGATTTCCCATTTGCGGATGGAGGGCAAGTATTTTTACTATCCAGACCAAGTACCTGAACGCAAGCATGCCCATGTTTTTTTTCAGTTTGAAGATGGTGGCACGCTTGTTTATGAGGATGTTCGCAAGTTTGGTACTATGGAACTCTTGGCTCCTGACCTTTTAGACGCCTACTTTATTTCTAAAAAATTAGGTCCTGAACCAAGCGAACAAGACTTTGATTTACAGGTCTTTCAAGCTACCCTATCCAAGTCTAAAAAGCCTATCAAATCCCATCTTCTAGACCAAACCTTGGTAGCTGGACTTGGCAATATCTATGTGGATGAGGTTCTCTGGCGAGCTCAGGTTCATCCGGCTAGACCTTCCCAGACTTTGACAGTAGCAGAAGCGACAGCTATTCATGACCAGACCATCGCTGTATTGGGACAGGCTGTTGAAAAAGGTGGTTCCACCATCCGAACTTATACCAATGCCTTTGGGGAAGATGGAACCATGCAGGATTTTCATCAAGTCTATGACAAGGCTGGTCAAGAATGTGTACGCTGTGGCACCATCATTGAGAAAATTCAACTAGGTGGACGAGGAACTCACTTTTGTCCTCAGTGCCAAAGGAGGGGCTGATGGGAAAAATCATCGGAATCACTGGGGGAATTGCCTCTGGTAAGTCAACCGTGACAAATTTTCTAAGAAAGCAAGGTTTTCAAGTAGTGGATGCCGACGCAGTCGTCCACCAACTACAGAAACCTAGTGGTCGTCTGTTTGAGGCTCTAGTCCAGCACTTTGGGCAAGAAATCATCCTTGAAAACGGAGAACTCAATCGCCCTCTCCTAGCTAGTCTTATCTTTTCAAATCCTGATGAACGGGAATGGTCTAAGCAAATCCAAGGAAAGATTATCCGTGAGGAACTAGCTACGTTGAGAGACCAGTTGGCTCAGACAGAAGAGATTTTCTTCATGGATATTCCCCTGCTTTTTGAACAAGACTATGCCTCTTGGTTTGATGAGACATGGTTAGTCTATGTGGATAGAGAGGTCCAAGTAGAACGCTTAATGAAAAGGGACCGGTTATCCATAAATGAAGCTGAATCTCGTCTGGCAGCCCAGTGGCCTTTAGAAAAAAAGAAAGATTTGGCCAGCCATGTTTTAAACAACAATGGAAATCAGGACCAGCTTCTTACTCAGGTGTTCTCCCTACTTGAGGGAGGTAGTGAAGATGACAGACATTAACTGGAAGGATAATCTGCGCATTGCCTGGTTTGGTAATTTTCTAACTGGAGCTAGTATTTCTTTGGTTGTGCCCTTTATGCCTATCTTTGTGGAAAATCTAGGTGTAGGGAGCGAGCAAGCTGCTTTTTATGCAGGCTTAGCTATTTCTGTCTCTGCTATTTCCGCGGCAATTTTCTCTCCTATCTGGGGCATCCTTGCTGATAAATACGGTCGAAAACCCATGATGATTCGTGCTGGTCTGGCCATGACCATTACTATGGGAGGCTTGGCCTTTGTGCAAAATATTTATTGGTTAATCTTTCTTCGTTTACTGAATGGTGTATTTGCAGGATTTGTTCCTAATGCAACTGCCTTGATAGCCAGTCAGGTTCCCAAGGAAAAATCAGGCTCTGCCTTAGGTACTTTGTCTACAGGCGTAGTTGCAGGTACTCTAACTGGTCCCTTTATCGGGGGATTTATTGCAGAATTATTTGACATTCGTACTGTTTTCTTACTGGTTGGTAGTTTTCTATTCTTAGCCGCTGTTTTGACTATTTGCTTTATCAAGGAAGATTTTCAACCAGTAGCCAAGGAAAAGGCCATTCCAACAAAGGAATTGTTTACATCAGTTAAATATCCCTATCTCTTGGTTAACCTCTTTCTGACCAGTTTTGTCATCCAATTTTCAGCCCAATCAATTGGCCCTATCTTAGCTCTGTATGTGCGCGACTTAGGCCAGACAGAGAATCTTCTTTTTGTATCTGGTTTGATTGTATCCAGTATGGGCTTTTCCAGTATGATGAGTGCAGGAGTCATGGGCAAGTTAGGTGACAAGGTGGGCAACCATCGCCTCTTGGTTGTAGCCCAGTTTTATTCAGTCATCATCTATCTCTTCTGTGCCAATGCCTCTAACCCGCTTCAACTAGGACTCTATCGTTTCCTTTTTGGATTGGGAACCGGTGCCTTGATTCCCGGAGTTAATGCCCTTCTCAGCAAGATGACGCCCAAAGCTGGCATTTCGAGGGTCTTTGCCTTTAATCAGGTATTCTTTTATCTGGGCGGTGTCGTTGGTCCCATGGCAGGTTCTGCAGTAGCAGGTCAATTTGGCTACCATGCAGTCTTTTATGCGACAAGCCTTTGTGTTGCCTTTAGTTGTCTCTTTAACCTTCTTCAATTTCGAACATTATTAAAAGTAAAGGAAATCTAGTGCGAGTAAAAATTAATCTCAAATGCTTCTCTTGTGGCAGTATCAATTACCTAACCAGTAAAAATTCAAAAACCCATCCAGACAAGATTGAGGTTTTAAAGTATTGTCCCAAGGAAAGAAAAGTAACCCTACATCTTGAATCTAAGTAGATTTTATGGTAAAATAATAGGGATTTTAAGGAGTTTGATATGTATAACCTATTATTAACCATTTTATTAGTATTATCTGTTGTGATTGTGATTGCGATTTTCATGCAACCAACTAAAAACCAATCCAGCAATGTATTTGATGCCAGCTCAGGTGATTTGTTTGAACGCAGTAAAGCACGCGGTTTCGAAGCTGTAATGCAGCGTTTGACAGGGATTTTAGTCTTTTTCTGGCTAGCCATTGCCTTAGCATTGACGGTATTATCAAGTAGATAAGAAAATAATGGGCAGGACTAGGTCTTTGCCTCTTTTTATTTTTAAAAGATATTTGAGAAGGTTTTACAGTAAAAGAAAATAAAAAATCTAGAAAGAAAATATGAAAGATAGAATAAAAGAATATTTACAAGATAAGGGAAAGGTAACTGTCAATGACTTGGCTCAGGCTTTGGGAAAAGACGGTTCCAAGGATTTTCGTGAGTTGATTAAAACCTTGTCCCTAATGGAAAGGAAGCACCAGATTCGCTTTGAAGAAGATGGAACTTTGACTTTGGAAGTCAAGAAAAAACATGAGATTACTCTCAAGGGGATTTTTCATGCCCATAAAAATGGCTTTGGCTTTGTCAGTCTGGAAGGTGAGGAGGACGACCTTTTTGTAGGAAAAAATGATGTCAACTATGCTATTGATGGTGATACCGTCGAGGTAGTGATTAAGAAAGTCGCTGACCGCAATAAGGGAACAGCGGCAGAAGCCAAAATTATTGATATCTTAGAACACAGCCTGACAACAGTTGTCGGTCAAATCGTTCTAGATCAGGAAAAGCCTAAGTATGCAGGCTACATCCGTTCGAAAAACCAGAAAATCAGCCAACCTATCTATGTTAAGAAACCAGCCCTTAAACTAGAGGGAACAGAAGTTCTCAAGGTCTTTATCGATAAATACCCAAGCAAGAAACATGATTTCTTTGTCGCTAGTGTTCTCGATGTGGTGGGGCATTCAACGGATGTCGGAATTGATGTTCTTGAGGTTTTGGAATCAATGGACATTGTATCCGAGTTTCCTGAAGCTGTTATCAAGGAAGCAGAAAGTGTGCCTGATGTTCCGTCTCAAAAAGATATGGAAGGTCGTCTGGATTTGAGAGATGAGATTACCTTTACCATTGACGGTGCGGATGCCAAGGACTTGGACGATGCGGTGCATATCAAGGCCTTGAAAAATGGCAATCTGGAGCTTGGTGTTCACATCGCAGATGTTTCCTACTATGTAACCGAGGGTTCTGCCCTTGATAAGGAAGCCCTTAACCGCGCGACTTCTGTTTATGTAACAGACCGTGTGGTCCCAATGCTTCCAGAACGACTGTCAAATGGAATCTGCTCTCTCAATCCCCAAGTTGACCGCCTGACCCAGTCTGACATTATGGAGATTGATAAACATGGTCGTGTTGCCAACTACACCATTACACAAACGGTTATCAAGACAAGCTTCAGGATGACCTACAGTGATGTCAATGATATCCTAGCTGGAGACAAGGAAAAGAGACAAGAATATCAGAAAATTGTTCCAAGTATCGAACTCATGGCCAAGCTTCATGACACTTTAGAAAACATGCGTGTGAAACGTGGTGCCCTTAATTTTGATACCAATGAAGCGAAGATTTTAGTGGATAAACAAGGTAAGCCTGTTGATATCGTTCTTCGTCAGCGTGGTGTTGCCGAGCGCATGATTGAGTCTTTCATGTTGATGGCCAATGAAACAGTTGCCGAGCATTTTAGCAAGCTGGATCTACCTTTCATCTATCGAATTCACGAGGAGCCTAAGGCTGAAAAAGTTCAGAAGTTTATTGATTATGCTTCGAGTTTTGGCTTGCGCATTTATGGGACTGCCAGTGAGATGAGCCAGGAGGCTCTCCAAGACATTATGCGTGCTGTTGAGGGAGAACCTTATGCAGATGTATTATCCATGATGCTTCTTCGCTCTATGCAGCAGGCTCGCTATTCGGAGCACAATCACGGCCACTATGGTCTAGCAGCTGATTATTACACTCACTTTACCAGTCCGATTCGTCGTTATCCAGACCTCCTTGTCCATCGAATGATTCGCGACTATGGACGTTCCAAGGAAATAGCAGAGCATTTTGAACAAGTGATTCCAGAGATTGCGACCCAGTCTTCCAATCGTGAACGTCGTGCCATCGAGGCAGAGCGTGAAGTCGAAGCCATGAAAAAGGCTGAGTACATGGAAGAATACGTTGGTGAAGAGTACGATGCAGTTGTATCCAGCATTGTCAAGTTTGGTCTCTTTGTCGAATTGCCAAATACAGTTGAAGGCTTGATTCACATCACCAATCTACCTGAATTTTATCATTTCAATGAACGGGATTTGACTCTCCGTGGGGAGAAATCAGGCACAACCTTCCGTGTAGGGCAGCAGATTCGCATTCGGGTTGAAAGAGCGGATAAGATGACAGGTGAGATTGATTTCTCCTATATCCCAAGTGAGTTTGATGTTATCGAAAAAGGCTTGAAACAAGCTGGGCGCAAAGACAGAGGTCGTGGTTCAAATCGCCGTTCAGACAAGAAGGAAGATAAGAGAAAATCAGGGCGCTCAAATGATAAGCACAAGCATTCACAAAAAGACAAGAAGAAAAAGGGGAAGAAACCTTTTTACAAAGAAGTAGCTAAGAAAGGAGTCAAGCATGGCAAAGGGCGAGGGAAAGGTCGTCGCACAAAATAAAAAGGCGCACCACGACTATACAATCATAGATACGCTAGAGACAGGAATGGTCCTGACCGGAACTGAAATCAAGAGCGTTCGAGCTGCTCGAATCAATCTCAAGGATGGCTTTGCCCAAGTAAAAAATGGGGAAGTCTGGCTGAGCAATGTTCATATCGCCCCTTACGAAGAGGGCAATATCTGGAACCAGGAACCAGAACGTCGTCGTAAACTTCTGCTCCATAAAAAACAAATTCAAAAATTGGAACAAGAGACCAAAGGAACAGGAATGACCCTAGTTCCCCTCAAAGTCTATATCAAAGATGGCTACGCCAAGCTTCTTTTAGGACTTGCTAAAGGGAAACATGACTATGACAAACGGGAGTCGATCAAGCGACGTGAACAAAACCGCGACATCGCGCGTGTGATGAAAGCTGTCAACCAGCGTTAAGAAGAGGAAGTAAAATGGAAAAATTAATTGCCTATAAACGGATGCCCTTGTGGAATAAACAGACCATGCCTGAAGCTGTTCAGCAAAAGCACAATACCAAGGTAGGCACTTGGGGAAAAATTACTGTTTTAAAAGGAACTCTCAAGTTTATTGAATTGACAGAGGATGGTGAGGTTCTAGCTGAACACCTCTTTGAAGCAGGAGCTGACAATCCCATGGCACAACCACAAGTCTGGCACCGAGTGGAGGCTGTAACAGACGATGTGGAATGGTATTTGGAGTTTTATTGTAAACCTGAGGATTATTTTCCTAAGAAATACAATACCAATCCTGTTCATTCAGAGGTCCTAGAGGCAATGCAAACGGTGAAACCGGGTAAAGCTTTGGATTTGGGCTGTGGTCAAGGCCGTAATGCACTCTTTCTAGCCCAGCAAGGTTTTGATGTGACAGCTGTGGATCAAAATGAACTGGCCCTTGAAATCTTGCAAAGCATTGTGGAGCAGGAAGACCTAGATATGCCTGTTGGTCTTTACGATATCAATTCAGCCAGTATTGGGCAAGCGTATGATTTCATCGTATCGACAGTTGTTTTGATGTTTTTGCAAGCAGACCGCATTCCTGCAATTATCAAAAATATGCAGGAGCATACCACGGTCGGTGGTTATAACCTTATCGTCTGTGCTATGGATACGGAAGATTACCCTTGCTCTGTGAACTTCCCATTTACCTTTAAAGAAGGGGAATTGGCAGACTATTACAAGGACTGGGAATTGGTTAAGTACAATGAAAATCCAGGTCATTTGCACCGTCGCGATGAGAATGGCAATCGTATTCAACTACGCTTTGCGACCATGCTAGCTAAGAAAATCAAATAAATATGTTATGAAGGTTGGAGAATTTCCTAACCTTTTTAAAAATGCCAAATGTTGTAAAAATGTAATATTTCTGACTATATAATTTTTATTTCAAGAATCGCTATAATTATAGAACAAAAGCGCTTTTATGCGTATATATATATATATATATATATACGCATAAAAATTATAATTGATCAGAAAACATGAAAAAAGGGATATTGAATTATTGGGATAATAGTGTAATCTAGTTAGATACAGATATTTATTTTGGAGGAAATTTAGATGTTTCATAAGGGTAAACACGATCGTGAAAAGCAATTACGTTTTTCTATTCGTAAAGTCAGCTTTGGTGCAGCTAGTGTCGCAGTAGCTGCGTTTTTCATGTTTTTAGGAAATGGAGGAGTATATGCTGCAGAGCAAAGCGTGCCTTCAACTAATGGGGAGACTTTAGCACCGCAACCTAAAGAACTGAATGCCCAGAATGGTAACTATGAAGGTAATACAGTAGCCACTAGTCCTGCTGCAACAGTAGAGACAAATACTCAACCTTCAACAGTTGAAAATAGTCCCTCTCCAGAATCAGCACCCCAGAAGGTGGAGACTCTAGATAAGAAAGAATTAACAGATTTAATCAAAGAGATTGATGGCAAGTTTGCTAAAGGAACATATGCTACTAAGACAGAAGAAAGCGTTAATAATCTTAGAACTATCTTAGACGAATCAAGAACTGTTTTAAGCACTGCAACAACTCAAACTGAATTAACTGCAGCATATAGAAAGTTAATTACAGCGACATCAAAATTGCAAACAAAATCTGAAAAGAAAAAAGAACAACCATTAGATAATACAACTGATAAGTTAAGTGAAGGTAAAAAACTTACCAGCGCAGAGAAGACTTTGGAGTCTAATTCTATTGCAAACTCAGGTTCTAGAGATGAACGTAATGGGAAAGCGTTGGATACAAATAACCCATTCCGTACAGATTCAACTCCTAGCACTGTAACAAGCACAGATCCCCTAGCTACGAATGCAACAAATGTAGCTATTGTAAATGGTAATTTTAATGATACTAGCCAAGGAGCAGTACTTCCAACTGCAAAATCAGATCCTATTACTGTCAAGAACGATATAAGTAAATTAACAGGATGGAAACCTGTTAATTCAACAACAACAACAGTTCCTCTTATTTGGACTGCGAATGCATCTCAATATGGAGATGCTTTTCCGGGTGACAGAGGTTCTGGAATAGGAGCTGTTTTAGCAGTATATCCAGGAAGAGAAGCTTGGAGTGGTCGTCAAAAACCTGAATTTGGTCCTATTTATCAAGATATTGATGTAGTGGGTGGCCAAGAAGTGAAGGTAACTTGGAGAGGGACAACAGTAAATATAAATAGTGGTAATAATGGAGCAAAACTAGTTGTTAAAAATCCAGAAACAGGAGCTGTACTCGGTCAGTATGCAAGAGGTTATGCTGGTACTCCGATGGGAGAAATGTCTGTTCTTGTAAATGTTCCTAAAGGCTTAACAAAATTAAGACTTCAATTTGAAACAGCTCTTGATAAAAGTACAGAAAATCATAGTGGTGATAACAGATTCAATAAACCATCTATATCATCTGATGAGAATGCAGGAGGAGTTGTAAGTAATGTTCGTGTTGCTAGTGGTTCTTATCTTGTATCTGAAGTTGTGAACACTACTTATGAATCTACAGCTACTTCTGCTACTCCTACTACTGTGAATACTACTGTGACTGTAAAAGTCATTAATAAAGGATTCTCAACTTCTACAAATAATCAGTATAGAGTTGAGTTGCCAGAAGGTGCAACATTAGTTGGAACAACAGGTACAAGCTCGGCCCAACTAAATGGAACTAGTTTGACCCTTGGTTTTAACAATTTAGACCCTAAACGAGAACAGACTTTAACGTATACTTTTAGTTTGCCAACTAACAAACCAATTGAAAAACAATTGGAGGGGACAGTTTCTTATCAAACTTCAGGAAATCTGATTGATAACGGAACTAAAAAAACAGGTAGTGATACAGTTGCACAACAAACAGTTAAGATTAATATGTATAAAGCTGATCTGCAGGCAGAGGCAGCTAAGGTAGCAACATTAAATCAAATCGATTATACACCTGAAGCATGGACTGCTTATCAAGCAGAATTAGCTAAGGCTCAAGAAATATTGAATGAAGAAACTAACAATGTAGAAATAGCGAATCGAAAAAATCAAGCAGATATTAACGCCCAGACTTTGTTGCTTCAAAAAGCTCAAGCTAAATTAGAAGTTGATAAGGCTAAAAAAGCTAAATTAACAGCACTTGAAGGTACTCCAAACGCAACGAAAGAAGAAAAAGATGCGGCTAAACAAGCAGCACAAGACGCAGCAACAAAAGCAAATCAAGCA
>JAWFOO010000005.1:0-127635 GCA_032511625.1 Streptococcus mitis
GAATCAAACAAAATATAAAATCTTTATACGTGAGACAACCTCATACTTTGTATATAACAAAGAACATTCGGATAAGAATCAGTATGTCAAAGGACGAACCTTGATAAGGCAGCTAACCAACGATAGTCGAGTAATACCATACAGAAGACCTACAGTTAAGAGTCTACAGGAAAAGATTATTGATATTAACCTCTTCATTGAATTAACTGAAGCAGATAAGAAATACCAAGACATTAAAGACGAGTTAGTAAAAGAAATAGCAGAGATAGATATAAAACTAAATCAAATTAATGAAAAAATCGCCAACTTAAATAAGATGGCGGAAGTGCTTATCAATTTGAAGAGTGAAGATGTGAGCAGTCGAAAGCTTGCAAGATATGACTTTTTAAAATTAAATTTGCCAGAATCAATTACAGTAGAACAAGTAAGCGAAGAAATAAGAGCGTTTCAAGGGGAGCTAGATCATTATCTTTATGAGTATGAGAGCTTAATAAAAAATTTAGAAATGTTTGTAAAAGTACTGAATGATAAGGATTTTGATAAAAAATTTAGTATAGAAATACTATTGGAATAACAAGAACTAATCCTATGGTGGTTAAAGATTAACTATCTTTATGCTATTGATTAATATATTTGTCATAGTGCTCTTGGTACTGTGCTTTTATATTATGTTCTCCTAGAATTTCAAATACCTGAAGTGCTTGTTTCATCTTTTCGATTCCGTTCGCAGGATTGCACTTAAATTCAAAGTATCCATATGTATATAAGAAGACGGTTTGTTCATAATAGTTTAATTCATTATTTAGTAATTTTTTTATTTCTTTGATTAGAAAACTACAATTTTGAAATTCTTCTTTATCAATACTAACAATTAGGCAATTGATTGCCAATTGTGTAACAAGCCGTTTATTTGTCTTATTTAATGTTGAATAGATATAATTTTTTAACATTTCTATAGTTAATAGGAAGTAGGAGTTATATTTAATTGTTCTTACACAGTTACCTAATAGGATAATTTCATAGTAACCCCAGTTTTCAACTTTAAAAAGATAATCTGTTAACTGTAATAACTCCTCGTCCGAGGGGAGAAAATTTTTATTTGTTGTATAGAGAATCGATTTTACCATTGTCTTTTCATAAGGACCCAAGTTATAACTTGAAGAGTTTGATAGTAATTCAATAATACTATCAAAATTTTTTGTGGAATAATGTTTTCGAATATATTGCACCAAGTTAGCGAATGATCCAGTTTTAGTAGAATTATTGTCATGAAGAATAATAAATTCATCCAAAGTTATATGTAATTTATCTAAAATATTGATTAGTCGAATACAAGAGATTTCTGATTCTCCCCGTTCAAATCTAGAGATTTGAGATTTAGATAAATTACTATCAGCAATTGAAGATAAACTTATTTTCTTTCCTTTTCTAATTTTTCTGAGTGTTATACCAAGTTTTGATTTCATAATTTTCCCGTTTTCCCAACAAAAAAGTAATTGATTTTTATTTATTGTACAATAAATAAAAACTGAAAGGAAGTCTAAATATGAAGAAAATTTTAAAAAATTCCCTAATTTTATTGTTGGTTATGGATATTATTATTGTCGGTGTACACCTAAGTCTTTAGATATCATCTAAAGACCTAGTACTGGTTGGAAGACACGATGAAAGATAGTATGGTTAATTATTGGTTAAATTATTTTCCGGAGTATAGTTTAGAAACGTTTGAAGTAGAATAGATATTAAGGACCTTTCTGTCTCTTATTCCAAAGACTCAGCTCCTGTAATAGAAAATTTAAATTTGACTATTGAGTCAGGACAGAGAATTGCACTAGTCGGTCAACCGAGGTCAGGAAAAAGTACGTTATCAAAAATACCATCAGGATTATATAAGATTGATACAGGAAAAGTTTTATGTGATTGTGTAAATATTAATCAAATAGATAAAAAATATTAAGTCAAAATTTAGAAGTAGTTCCACAGGATTCATTTTTATTGAACAGAAGTATTCTTGATAATATAACTTTAAAGCACGAAGTTACTTCACAAAAGATAGAGGAAGTTTGTAAAGCAGTTCAAATCTATGATGAAATCATGGCTATGCCGATGAAATTTAACACTATCATCTCAGATTTGGGTTCAAATATTTCAGGTGGTCAAAGACAACGGATAGCACTGGCACGTGCATTAATAAATAACCCTAGTATTGTAATTTTAGATGAAGCAACTAGTGCATTAGACACTATTAATGAGGAAAGAATAACAAAGTATATAAAAAGTAAGGGCTGTACTCAAATAATTGTAGCTCATAGATTGTCAACGATTAAGGATGCAGATATTATTTTTGTAATGAAAAGTGGTAAGATTGTTGAGTCAGGGAATCATAAGTACTTAATGGCTCTTGGTGGAGAGTACTATAGCTTATATACAAAAAGGAAATTAGGTGTAAAGAAAATGAAGAAAGAAAATGAATATGTAATTTCAACAGCAGCCTCACTAGGGGTGATGATTGGAATAGTGTTTGCAATTTTTTTAGATTTTTCAGTTGAATATGGTATTTCTTTAGGCTTGTTGAATGGAATAGTATTGGGGTCGCTGATTTCTTACAAAAAAAATAAGAATTAAGCATAATTTTTTGCTGTAAACTAAGGAGTAGAGATGGCTATAGTTGAAATTATAAATCTAACAAAAAGCTTTAAAGATATTGAAGTTATTCATAACACTTCTACTAGAATTATTATCATGAAGAATAATAAATTCATCCAAAGTTATATGTAATTTATCTAAAATATTGATTAGTCGAATACAAGAGATTTCTGATTCTTCCCGTTCAAATCTAGAGATTTGAGATTTAGATAAATTACTATCAGCAATTGAAGATAAACTGATTTGCTTTCCTTTGCGAATTTTTCTGAGTGTTATACCAAGTTTTTATTTCATATTTCCCATTTTCCCGACAAAATTTCAAAGTTTTTTTATTTATTATACAATAAATAAAAAATAAAGGGAGGTTCAGTATGAAAAAACTTTTAAAATTTACATGAATATTGTTATTGATTATGGATATTATCATTATAGTCGGAGGTTGAATCTTACCTGTACAGGTAAGTGTTTAGTTATAACTAAACACTTATTTTGGATTATTATGAAATAGATGGTACTTGTTATCTTGATTTTAGAGTATCTGGCGAGGGTGTATATTTCATTGAGTTAGTAACTATGTATGGTTTAAGTGAAAATAGTGCGGTACCAACTCTTGCAAAGAGGTTTAGAATAAGTCTTACCGATTTAATAAAAAGTGATATTCATCGTGGTTTAACTAGAAAGAAGGGACATTTTGGATATTAACAAGAAAACGTTTTATACAATTACTTTTGGTGAGTTTATATCAAATGTTGGAGATAGATTTCAGAAAATTGCTTTTCCAATCTTAATTTACCAAGAATTTCATTCGTCTTTTGCAATGGGAGGAATGGTGATTATTGAATTGCTACCTCAATTCTTCTTGGGATTTGTTATGGGTTACTTATTAGATAATTTCAATAAGAAAAAAATACTATTATGGTCTACATTAATACCTGCATTATTATGTAGTGTAATACCGATATTATCTAAATATTCAGTTTCTATATTTTTTTACTATGTTATTGCATTTTTGATACCTTTATTTTCGACACTTTTTCAAACAGGATTCTCAGTCATTACTCCTGCCTTATTTGAGAAGGAAGAATTGCAAAAATATAATTCTCAGTTTCAAGGTGTTCGAACTATTTCAAAATTAATTTCTCCAGCTCTAGCAGGGGTACTAATGTTAAAGTTTAATATTAATAGCATTTTTTTTATTAATAGTGCTTCTTTCTTGTTATTATTTCTTTCAATCCTAATTTCATATATTCCAGATCAAGAACACAAGGAGAATGGTAATGATGATATAAAAGAAATTTTTGTAGGTTTTAAAGAGAACTTTACAAATATTAAATTGAGGATTTCTTTACTCTTTACTATTGTTGTGAATATCGCTATGCTAGGTTTCAATGCAACGATTATTTTTTATTTACAGGATCAATTAAAATTATCAAATAGTCTTGTTGGGATTGTTTACTCAATTGCTGGATTTGGAAGTTTGATAGCAGTAACCTTTCTTTCTACTTTTTTGAATAAGAAGGATGCCTTTATCTTGATGAATGTATCAATGGCAACAATCCCACTTGTCATTATGGCAAGTGGGATGGTAGAAAATTGGATATTTTTTGGAATTTGTTATTCAATTTTGAGTGGATTAATTACAATAGCTTCTGTCTCCATTACAACAATACAGCAACAAGAAAGTACTGTGTATAATATTGGAAAGATACTTTCAAGTTCTTTTGTAATAGCTACCATTTTTGCTCCTTTTGGAGGGATACTGGCTGCTTATTTTAATTGGCTTTTAAACCCGAGATTAAGTCTAGTTATTTTGGGATTACTAAGTAGTTTATTGGTTATTCTTATAAAGAGTTATGAAAAAAAGCTAACTAAGAAAAGAACTGCAATATTTATAAAGGAAGATTAGTGGATTAATTATCATTAGAAAAAATAATATTAATTCGTAGTAAAATAAAAAATTGAAAAAGGTTTTACATAATGTACTACCTTTTTCAGATTTAATAATTATTAAGGGGATAGAACTAGAGACCAAAAATACTGAATTTTAAACTGCACCCCAAAAGTAAGATTTTTTCTGTCTAACTTTTGGGGTCAGTACATTATCTCTAACTTCTGGGGTGCTTTTTCTATATTCAAATTATTTTACAGTACCCATGTACGGATGGCATGGGCAACGCCGGATTCGTCATTTGTTTTGGTGATGTATTTGGCGATTTTTTTGATTTCTGGATTTCCGTTTTCCATGACCACGGGGTTGCCAACGACTTCTAGCATGGCGCGGTCATTTTCTTCGTCACCGATAGCCATGGTTTCATCTTTGGTCAATCCTAGTTTTTCAGCTAAGTGAGTAATAGCTGAACCTTTATCTACATTCTTTTTAAGGAGTTCGAGGTAGAAAGGAGCAGATTTATTGATGGAGTAGCGCTCGTAAAATTCGGCTGGAATTTTTTCAATGGCAGCATCGAGAATCTCAGGTTCATCGATGAACATACATTTGACGATTTCCTTGCCAGCCATTTCTTCAGGAGTGCGGTAGAAAATAGGCATGCTGACGAGGGTTGATTCGTGTACTGTGTATTTTCCGATATTACGATTGGCAGTATAGATACCGTCTTTGGTAATAGCGTGCATATGGACACCGAGCTTACGACTGAGAAATTCCATATCCAGATAATCCTCATAAGTCAAGGATTCGCTAATAATCTCATGACCTGTAGCAGTTTCTTGGACAAGGGCACCGTTGAAGGTTACAACATAGTCACCCTCGTCTCTCAACTGCAAGTCGTCGAGAAGTTTGGCAACACCTGCGATAGGGCGGCCAGTTGCAATGACGACTTTGACACCAGCTTCTTTTGCATCTTGGATGGCAGAAAAGACTTCAGGAGTAATCTCCTTTTGGCTGTTGACTAGGGTTCCGTCGATATCAACGGCAATTAGTTTAATACTCATAAAATTCCTCTTCTAGTTTTTATTTGGCGTAAAATGATCGTTCTCAATCAAGTGTAAAAATTGCTGGGTAATGCTTGCGAAGATACTGTTTTGGTCCAACATTTCTTTTGGAAAATAAAAGCGATTATCTCCGTGGCGACTACCAGCAAGGGATTGGACGATAGGAGACAGGCTAGAGAGTTCCGCCAGTTCTCCATTTTTCTGTAAAATCTCAATCTGTGTCCGTGGATTTTCAGATTCGGGACGATAGATATCATAAGGGAGGTCGAAGTTCTTATGAATGGCAGTGTAGTAGTCTGGATCAAAGCCGATGTCCTCAACCAATTTTCTCATGCTAGCGAGTTGGTCTTGATCTTCTTGTGAAAAGGTAATGGATTTAAAGACCTTGCGGTTGACAAAGCGTTGCGACAGGTCTGCGAGAATCTTGTCAGGACTGGTCATCCAGAGCTGGAAGTAGGTATTCATCACGCCATCATCCAGAGCCAGATAATCAGACAAGGTCACATTTTTTTCAAAGAAAGGCAGGAGGTGTGGAGAAGTTCGTGCAAAGAAGTCCTTGTCTGTAGGATAGAGTTCCTTGGCGCGCTTGAGGAGATTCTGCAGGAGAACTTCCATGGCGCGTGTTGCTGGGTGGAAATAAACCTGCATATACATCTGGTAACGACTGAGGACATAGTCTTCGATGGCATGCATGCCATTGCGCTGAAAGGCGATACCATTTTCTACAGGACGAATGACTCGGAGGATTCGAGTCAGGTCAAATTCTCCATAGGAAGCACCTGTAAAATAGGAGTCGCGCAAGAGATAGTCCATGCGATCTGCGTCAATCTGACTAGAAATGAGTTGCACAACCTGCTTGTTAGGATAGGTATGGTCGATGACACTGGCTACCTTTTCTGGAAAATCTGGCGCCACTTGTAGCAGGACTTGGTGAATCTCCGTTTCAGGGCTTTGGATAATCTCCTGAGTAATGGCTTCATGGTCTGTATCAAAGAGATGTTCAAAAGTATGGGAGTAGGCACCATGCCCAAGGTCATGTAGGAGAGCAGCGGTCATGGTCAAGAGAGACTCGGCAGGATTCCATTCCTCAGGATATTTTTCTTCAAAAATCTCCGTGATACGTCGTGCAATTTCATAGACTCCTAGACAGTGGGAGAAGCGACTGTGCTCCCCACCGTGGAAGGTATAACTGGAAGTTCCCAGTTGCTTGATCCGGCGCAAACGCTGAAATTCTTTTGTATTAATCAAGTCATAGATGATTTGATTATCGACATGGATGTAGTTGTGAACTGGGTCACGGAATACTTTTTCGTTCATATGACCATTATAGCAAAAAGCTAGAGTTTTTGGTAAAATAGTAGGACAAGAGAGAAGAAAGAGGACCTGATGTGAAGATTCGGATGCGAAATACCATTCAGTTTGATGAACAGTTGGAAGTGATTGACCAGCTTTATGACGTGGAAGTGCATGAAAAAGGAGATTATAGCTACCTGCTTTTCTATAATGAGGAAAAGGAAAAAGTGGTTATTAAATTTCATGGTCAAGAACTGGTGATGAGTCGATTTTCCAATCCCAAGACCATTATGCGCTTTCTAAAGGATAGCGATAGTTTAGCCTATATTCCTACACCTATGGGCATGCAGGAGTTTATCATCCAAACGAACCATTATCAAGTTGATGGGCAAAAGATTGAACTAGATTATCAACTACAAAATCAAGAGGGACATCTCTTTGCCAGCTATCAATTGGAAATTACTTGGGGCTAGGCTCATGTCTTTTTCAAATTTAGCTAGCTATCTTCTTGGATTGGCTTCCTAGTGTGGTAGATTAGGCTAATTTTTGGTATAATAAAAGTTATGGAAATCGAAAAAACCAATCGTATGAATGCGCTCTTTGAATTTTATGCGGCGCTTTTGACAGATAAGCAAATGAATTATATCGAGCTCTACTACGCTGATGATTACAGCCTTGCTGAGATTGCCGAGGAATTTGGTGTCAGTCGTCAGGCTGTCTATGACAATATCAAGCGAACAGAAAAGATTCTGGAAGATTATGAGATGAAATTGCACATGTACTCGGACTACATTGTCCGCAGTCAAATTTTTGACCAGATCTTGGAGCGTTATCCCAAGGATAACTTTCTGCAGGAGCAGATAGAAATTTTAACAAGCATTGATAATCGGGAGTAATCATGGGCAGTCTAGTTATTTATCAAGGAATACCTTGCGAACTATTAGCCGCAGAGGAACCATTTCCTACTCGATTACAGATTATCTCGTCCAATGATAACTCCAAAGCCATGCAAATAGGTTTTAGCTGTTGGGGATATCCAAATGAAATCATGAAAGAAGTCACACCCGAAGAACTAGAGTGTTTGCAACATTTCGGACGATTTCCACTGAATTGAATAAATAGGAGAAAAATATGGCATTTGAAAGTTTAACAGAACGTTTGCAGAACGTCTTTAAAAATCTACGTAAAAAAGGAAAAATCTCTGAATCTGATGTTCAAGAGGCAACCAAAGAAATTCGCTTGGCCTTGCTTGAGGCCGACGTTGCTTTGCCTGTTGTAAAGGACTTTATCAAGAAGGTTCGTGAACGTGCAGTCGGACATGAAGTTATTGATACCCTTAATCCTGCGCAACAGATTATTAAAATCGTTGATGAGGAACTGACAGCCGTTTTAGGTTCTGATACGGCAGAAATTATCACGTCACCTAAGATTCCTACAATCATCATGATGGTCGGTTTGCAGGGGGCTGGTAAAACAACCTTTGCTGGTAAATTGGCCAACAAACTCAAGAAAGAAGAAAATGCTCGTCCTTTGATGATTGCGGCGGATATTTATCGTCCAGCTGCCATTGATCAGCTCAAAACTCTTGGACAACAGATTGATGTGCCGGTTTTCGCTCTTGGGACAGAGGTTCCAGCTGTGGAGATTGTTCGTCAAGGTTTGGAACAAGCCCAAGCAAATCATAACGACTATGTTTTGATTGATACGGCAGGTCGTTTGCAGATTGATGAGCTTTTGATGAATGAACTTCGTGACGTAAAAGCATTGGCTCAACCAAACGAAATTCTTCTCGTGGTTGATGCCATGATTGGTCAAGAAGCGGCCAATGTTGCGCGTGAGTTCAATGCTCAGTTAGAAGTCACTGGGGTTATCCTTACCAAGATTGATGGTGATACTCGTGGTGGTGCGGCTCTATCTGTTCGTCATATTACTGGAAAACCAATCAAGTTCACTGGTACAGGTGAAAAGATTACGGACATTGAGACTTTCCACCCAGATCGTATGTCTAGTCGTATCCTTGGCATGGGGGATATGCTCACTCTGATTGAGAAAGCTTCTCAGGAATACGATGAGCAAAAAGCCCTTGAAATGGCTGAGAAGATGCGTGAAAACACCTTTGATTTCAATGATTTCATCGATCAGTTGGATCAGGTGCAAAACATGGGGCCAATGGAAGACTTGCTCAAGATGATTCCAGGTATGGCCAACAATCCAGCCCTTCAAAACATGAAGGTAGATGAGCGCCAGATTGCTCGTAAACGTGCCATCGTGTCTTCCATGACACCTGAAGAACGTGAAAATCCAGATTTGTTAAATCCAAGCCGTCGTCGTCGTATCGCTGCAGGTTCTGGAAATACATTTGTCGAAGTCAATAAATTCATCAAGGACTTTAACCAGGCTAAACAACTCATGCAAGGTGTTATGTCTGGAGATATGAACAAAATGATGAAGCAAATGGGAATCAATCCAAACAACCTTCCTAAAAATATGCCAAATATGGGAGGAATGGATATGTCTGCCCTTGAAGGAATGATGGGACAAGGCGGTATGCCTGACCTGTCAGCTCTCGGAGGAGCAGGAATGCCAGATATGAGCCAGATGTTTGGTGGCGGACTCAAAGGTAAAATTGGTGAATTTGCTATGAAACAGTCTATGAAACGGATGGCGAATAAAATGAAAAAAGCGAAGAAGAAACGCAAGTAAGACAAAGGAAGGCCGCAGGGCTTTCCTTTTTTAGAAAGAAGAAAAATGAGCACTTCCATAATTGGAGATGCTCGTTTTTTGATGTGTTTAGATTCTTAGTCTTTATTTTCGTATGGCAAGATCAAGTTCAAGATGATTCCTGTCATGGCTGATAGGGCAGTACCTGAAAGGGTAACTGGACCAAGTTTAAGGATAGCTCCTCCAAGTCCAAGTACCAACATAGCACTTGCGATGATTAGGTTACGCATTTGAGCGAAATCAACACGTTCTTTGATCAAGACTTTCAAACCATTACTTGCGATAACTCCATAGAGAAGGATAGACATACCACCAAGTACAGCATTTGGAATGGTTGAAATCAAGGCAGTGAATTTACCAAGGAAGCTAAGGGCAATTGCGATGAAGGCAGCGTTACGGATAACTGAGACAGAAGCGATACGAGTCATGCCGATAACCCCTGTATTTTCTCCATAAGTTGTATTGGCTGGTCCACCAAGGAAGGCAGAAACTGAAGTTGCGATACCGTCACCAAGAAGAGTACGGTGAAGACCTGGTTCTTTCAAGAATTGACGACCACAGATTTGACCCAAAACAGTATGGTCTCCGATGTGTTCAGAAATTGTTACGATAGCGATTGGCAAGATAGCGATGGTTTCTGGACCAAAGTAAAGATTGTATTCTTTAAAGGCACCACCTGTGCTAAATGGCAAGTAGAAACCAGGAATTTCAAACCAGTTAGCTTTAAGAACTGGTGTAAAGTCAACCAAGCCAAGAGTTAATGCGAAGAGATAACCACCGATAATGGCAAAGAGAAATGGAATGATTCGTAGGAAGCCTTTTCCCTTTGTATTGATAAAGGCAGCAATCAAGAAAGTAACAACTGCTACAAGAGCATTTTTCCAATTTCCATCAGCTACAAGACCAGCATTGGTAACAGCTGAACCTGCAAGCCCAAGACCGATAACGATGATCATAGGACCAATAATGATTGGTGGCAAGAGTTTATCAATCCATTTTGTACCTGCAAAACGAACACCAGCAGCCACAAGGACATAGACCAAACCGGTCAAGATAACCCCTGTTTGTGCAGCAGATACATCACCACCCATTTCTTTCATAGCAAGTGACATTGCTGTGATAAAGGCAAATGAAGAACCTAGATAAACTGGAACTTTAAAGCCAGTTGAAATCATGTAAATCAGTGTACCAACACCTGAAGCAAAAAGGGCAACAGATACAGGCATTCCCAAAATCAGTGGTACCAAGATGGTCGCACCAAACATGGCGAAAACGTGTTGGAAACTAAGGAGAATTCCTTTTCCAGCAGAAGGACGTTGGTCAACGTCTAGTAATAAATCAACAGTTGATTCTTGTTTCATATAAACCTCACTTTTGGGCATCAAAAAAGAGCCCATTATTTTACAGCAATAGGCCCTCAGAGTAAGACTTCTCTAAAATCTAGACTTTAAAGAGTTTCAAGTATTTCTGCGTCTTCGTCACCTCACGGGATGACATTAAAAACCTTTGCTTGTGATAGTATAGCAAAAATTGTAAACTTTGTAAATCATTTTTTAGTAAAAAATTTAAAGTGGGCGTTTGTTGGGTATGCCAGCCTTACGTGGATATTTATTTGGCGTTTCTTTTTTCTTTTCTACCACTGTGATGTAACGTGGATCTCCATTTGGGAGGTCGTAACTGAGATTATCTTCGACCTTACTAAAGAGGAGATTGAGGGCATTCTTGGCTTCTAACAATTCCTCGGGGGCATTGCTGGCCTTGAGTGCCAGTAGTTTTCCGCCAACTTTGAGGTAAGGAATTGTCAATTCAGATAAAACCTGCATGCGGGCAACCGCACGAGCTGTTACAAAATCATATTGAGCACGGAAGTTCTTGTCTTGGGCAAAATCTTCCGCACGTCCATGGTAGAAATGAACATCGTCTAAATCCAGTTCTTGAGCCAAAAGTTGGAGGAAGTTGATGCGCTTGTTGAGAGAATCAATGATGGTCACATCTAACTGAGGATAGAGGATTTTCATTGGTAGACTAGGAAATCCTGCCCCGGCCCCGATATCAAGCAGTTTGACAGTTTCATTGGGAATCAAGTCTTGCAGAATGGGTGCAATTGAATCATAAAAATGTTTGAGATAAACTTCTTCCTTATCTGTAATAGCCGTCAAATTAATTTTCTCATTCCACTCGACCAAGAGTTCAAAATAACGTTCAAATTGTTTTTTTTGCTGGTCCGAAAGTGAAAGATTTTGCTCGGCAAGCAAGTTGTAAAATGTTTCTGGTTTCATAGCTTTTTCCTTCTTTAGTATCATCTTATTTTACCACAATCATTAAAAATTTGATATACTGGTACTAATCTAAAAGCAGAAAGGACTTATATAATGACTTGGATTATTCTTGGAGTTTTAGCTCTTATTGTTATTTTTGTGATTGTTAGCTATAACGGTTTGGTTAAAAATCGTATGCAAACAAAGGAGGCTTGGAGTCAGATTGATGTTCAGTTGAAACGTCGAAATGATCTCTTGCCAAACTTGATTGAGACTGTAAAAGGTTATGCCAAATATGAAGGTTCTACCCTTGAAAAGGTGGCAGAACTGCGTAACCAAGTGGCGGCAGCGACTTCACCAGCAGAAGCTATGAAAGCTAGTGATGCCCTTACTCGTCAGGTTTCAGGTATTTTTGCAGTTGCAGAAAGCTATCCAGATTTGAAAGCTAGTGCCAACTTTGTTAAATTGCAAGAGGAGTTAACAAACACAGAAAATAAAATTTCTTACTCTCGTCAACTCTATAACAGTGTTGTCAGCAACTACAATGTAAAATTAGAAACTTTCCCAAGCAATATTATCGCTGGAATATTTGGATTTAAAGCAGCAGATTTCCTTCAAACACCAGAAGAGGAAAAGGCAGTTCCTAAGGTTGATTTTAGCGGTTTAGGTGACTAAGATGTTGTTTGATCAAATTGCAAGCAATAAACGAAAAACCTGGATTTTATTGCTGGTATTTTTCCTACTCTTAGCTCTTGTTGGCTATGCGGTTGGTTACCTCTTTATGCGGTCTGGGATTGGTGGTTTGGTTATCGCACTGATTATCGGCTTTATCTATGCCTTGTCCATGATTTTTCAATCGACAGAGATTGTCATGTCCATGAATGGAGCGCGTGAGGTGGATGAACAAACGGCACCAGACCTCTACCATGTAGTGGAAGATATGGCTATGGTCGCTCAGATTCCTATGCCCCGTGTTTTCATCATTGATGATCCAGCCTTAAATGCCTTTGCGACAGGTTCTAACCCTCAAAATGCGGCGGTGGCTGCGACTTCAGGTCTTCTAGCTATCATGAATCGTGAGGAACTAGAAGCTGTTATGGGACATGAAATCAGTCATATTCGTAATTACGATATCCGTATTTCGACTATTGCCGTCGCCCTTGCTAGTGCTATCACCATGCTTTCTAGTATGGCAGGTCGTATGATGTGGTGGGGTGGAACAGGTCGCAGACGAAGTGACGATGACCGAGATGGAAATGGTCTTGAAATCATTATGCTAGTGGTTTCCCTACTTGCAATTGTGCTGGCACCTCTCGCTGCAACCTTGGTGCAACTAGCTATTTCTCGTCAGAGGGAATTTCTAGCTGATGCTTCCAGTGTCGAGTTGACCCGCAATCCTCAAGGGATGATTAATGCTCTACGTAAGTTGGATAATAGTAAACCGATGAGTCGTCCTGTCGATGATGCCAGCAGTGCACTTTATATCAATGATCCTAAGAAAGGGGGAGGGTTCCAAAAACTCTTTTATACCCATCCACCTATCTCAGAACGGATTGAACGTTTAAAACATATGTAAAAGAAATCCAGAGATCGTCTCTGGATTTTTGCTATGTTGCAAATTTATAAATCTTCTAAATTAACTACCTCCAAACCGTGTTCTGCTAAACGATAGATACTCGTACAGACTTCTTTTAAGAAACGACGGTCATGCGAAACAGTGATGAGACCGCCTGGATAAGTGGCAAAGAGTTTTCTAATTTCGGGTTGAGAAGTGGGTGAAAAGTTTCGTGTTGGCTCATCTAGCAGGAGAAAGTTTGGTTTGCGCAGGACTAAATCCAAAAGCAGGAGTTTACCCTGTTGCCCACCAGATAAAGAGCGAATTTGATGCTGCATCTCTGGATAACTGAAATTGAGACTGGCTAGGTGGGATTGGATTTTTTGTAGTTCCTCTTTTTCTCCAGTTTTGCTGAGGTAAGCTATTGGTGATAAATTCAATTGCAGTTTTTTATGGTAATCTTGTGGCATATAACCAAGCGAAATCTCTCTTTTATCATTAAGAAGTTGCTGTAACTTGGCTAACAGAGTTGATTTCCCAATACCATTTGGGCCGATGATACCGATTTTTTCTTGCCCACGGACAGTTAGTTGTAGTCCCTGAGACAAAATTCGGTCTCCGATGGACAAATTTTCTTTTTCCAGTTGGATTAAGACTTTAGATGCCGGTAATGGATGTATATCTGAGAAAAAAAGTCTAATTTCTTCCTCTTCAAGTGGTTTTTGGGTCATGGACTGAGCTGTCTTTTCAATGCGTTTTTCTTGAGAGAGGACAGTTTTCATCTTTTTAGCCAATAGGCGACCGGCAGTACTGTCTTTGGTAGCTCGAAGCGCAGTTTCTACATTTTGCTTGACTCGCCGATGTTTTTCCATGGTTTTATTGTAGGCTCTTTGGTCGTTAGCAGCTTGCTGGCTTTGTTTGGTAAAATTAGCCTTTCTCTGCTCACTATAGTGATCATAATCTAAATGCTCGACTAGCGTTTCTGCTTCTTTACGGTGCTTGACCAGTCGCAAGTGGACAATAGTATCAGCCGTTTCAGAAAGAAAGTCCTCATCATGTGAAATGAAAATAACAGTTTGCCTCATCTTGCGAATCTGACCTTTTAGCCAATCAACCGTCTCAAGGTCTAGGTCATTTGAAGGTTCATCTAAAAATAGAATCTCAAAGGGTTTGGCTAATTCATGGATGAGCTGAATTTTCAAAGCTTCGCCCCCTGATAGACTGCCAATCTCTTGGTTGCTAGCGAAACGATTGCTATCAAAATGCAATTCCTCAGCCAAACGATAGAGGACACTGTAATCTAAATCAATAGTATCTAAAAAGAAGTAGTCGTGTAAAGTTTTCTTTTTCAGGTCCTCGGGGAGTTTTTGAGGAATGTAGGCTATTGATTGATAATCAGATTGAATGTCTCCCCTGATAGTGAAATCAGGCAAAGCTTCCCCCATTAAAGTTTTAAGCAAGGTTGATTTGCCATTTCCTTCTTCACCAATAATAGCAACCTTTTCCCCGTCTTGGATAGTCATGGTTAGGTCAGATACAAGATCTCGTAGATCTTTGTTTTGAGTGATGGTTAGATGATTGATTTTTATCATATTGTTGCCCTTTCTAGAATGTCGATAGTGCATAACAAAAAGCTCTACTTTATCTAGTAGAGCCCAAAGTCACTGTCAAAACTCTATTATCCTCGTTGAAAAACTCGTCAAACTAGCTTGGAGTTGCCTAACCCAACCCAAGAGGAGCATAGCTTTCTAGTTTTTTTGATTTTCGTAGATGATAAAGTACTAGAAAATCTAGTACAAAAAGAGCACACAAAAAGAGACAAAAACAAGATCTACTAAATAAAGGTTCTTTATTTGATAGACTTAGTTGTTCATGTCTCCCTTACCTCCGAGTATTAGTACCTCTATCCTATAACTTTAAGGAAATTTTGTCAACAGAAAACCGACAATTCTAATCTCTAAAATCCGAAAACAGGTCCATAAAGAGTTAGTACGTGTTTAACATGCTCGTAATGGAACTTGTCATAGTTGCGCCAAGCGGTACGTGCTTGGTCGTTCAGTTTTAGGCTACCGAGGCCTATCAGAAGACTGGTACGTTGGTAAAATTTCTCAAGGTCAATTAAGATACTGTTGTCCAACTTTTCCGCTTTTTTGAGCTCTTTTATAGTAGTGTTTAGCAGCTCTTGTAGTCGAACATCATCTGCCCTACCCTGTTTGCAGCTTTGGAAACTTTTATTTAACTCGGATAGGAGTTGGGTTGCATTAGTAATGAGTTCTTTGTCTTCCATGTGAGCATCCTCCTTGCTCTGATGTATTATTGCCTATAGTATAGCACTAAAAAACAAAAATGTCATAGTAAATATGTTAAAAAATCGAAATTTAATTACAAAGTTTGGTGGGCTGATTTGTAGGCTTTTCATGGTATAATCAAGAGAGTAAATCTTTATGGAGGAAGTATGAAATTAAATATTCAAGAAATTCGTAAGCAGTCTGAAGGCTTGCATTTTGAACAAACGTTAGATCTAGCCGCAGACCTGCGTGCACGCAATCAAGAAATTTTAGATGTAAAAGATATCCTTGCAGTTGGGAAAGTACAGTACGAAGACCGTATGTATTTCTTAGATTATCAACTATCTTATACCATTGTTCTTGCTTCAAGTCGCAGTATGGAACCAGTTGAGTTAGTTGAATCTTATCCAGTAACGGAAGTTTTCATGGAAGGCGCAACTAACCAACTAGATCAGGAAGTTTTAGACGATGATTTGGTCTTGCCTATCGAAAATGGAGAACTTGACCTTGCTGAGAGCGTGTCAGACAATATCCTACTAAACATTCCTATCAAGGTCTTGACGGCTGAAGAAGAGGCTGGTCAAGGATTTGTTTCAGGAAATGACTGGCAAATCATGACTGAGGAGGAATACCAAGCTCAACAAGCAGTCAAGAAAGAAGAAAACAGTCCTTTTGCTGGCTTGCAAGGACTATTTGATGGAGACGAATAATGGTTTTGTCAAAAAAACGAGCACGAAAAGTGCTAGAAGAAATCATTGCCCTCTTTCCGGATGCCAAGCCTAGTCTTGATTTTACCAATCATTTTGAACTCCTGGTTGCGGTCATGTTGTCAGCCCAGACGACGGATGTAGCGGTAAATAAGGCCACACCAGGTCTCTTTGCTGCTTTTCCAACGCCACAAGCCATGTCTGTGGCAACTGAGAGTGAAATTGCTTCGCACATTTCTCGTCTAGGACTGTATCGGAATAAGGCTAAATTTCTAAAAAAATGTGCTCAACAACTATTAGACGATTTTGACGGTCAAGTTCCTCAGACACGTGAAGAATTGGAAAGTCTGGCAGGTGTTGGTCGCAAGACGGCCAATGTTGTCATGAGTGTGGGATTTGGGATTCCAGCCTTCGCAGTGGATACTCATGTGGAGCGTATTTGTAAGCACCACGATATCGTCAAAAAATCAGCGACGCCACTTGAGGTGGAAAAACGGGTCATGGATATCTTGCCACCTGAGCAGTGGTTAGCAGCCCATCAGGCCATGATTTATTTTGGAAGAGCCATTTGTCATCCTAAAAATCCAGAGTGTGACCAGTACCCGCAATTATATGATTTTAGCAATTTATAAGATGGGTCTCAAAAGTTTTTGCTTGATTTTAAGCATGCTTTGTGCTATAGTAATTGATAACTAAATATTCCTTTAAACCTGTCCCGTGAGGCAGGCAAGGAGCGCGATGAAGTAGAAGGGTGAAGTCTATACTATTTGCAGTAGGGCTCGCTTGGCTATACATTTCAAGTCTCCTTGTTTAAGGAGACTTTTCTTTTTGGAGGTTTGTCATGAAGACAAAAGAAGTTGTAGACGAATTGACCGTCAAACGAGCGATTACGCGTATTACTTATGAGATTATCGAACGTAACAAAGATTTGAATAAAATCGTCTTGGCTGGTATTAAAACTCGTGGTGTCTTTATCGCCCACCGAATCCAAGAACGTTTGGAGCAGCTAGAAAATCTTTCAGTTCCTGTTGTGGAATTAGATACTAAACCTTTCCGTGATGATGTTAAAAGTGGAGAAGATACTTCTTTGGTTTCTGTAGATGTGACAGACCGTGAAGTTATCTTGGTGGATGATGTGCTTTATACAGGCCGTACCATCCGCGCTGCTATTGATAATATTGTCGGTCATGGTCGTCCTGCGCGCGTGAGTTTAGCAGTTCTAGTCGATCGTGGACATAGAGAATTGCCAATCCGTCCAGATTACGTTGGAAAAAACATACCAACTAGTCGTTCTGAAGAAATCATCGTAGAGATGGCAGAACTTGATGGCCAAGATAGAGTTCTGATTACTGAAGAAGCTTAGAAAGCTAAAGGAGTAGCCATGTCAGAAAATCAACAAGCATTAAACCATGTGGTGTCCATGGAAGACCTCACTGTCGATCAAGTGATGAAATTGATCAAGCGAGGAATTGAGTTTAAAAACGGAGCTCAGCTTCCCTATGAGGACCATCCGATTGTTTCCAATCTTTTCTTTGAGGATTCTACACGAACGCATAAGTCCTTTGAAGTGGCAGAGATTAAACTGGGATTGGAGCGACTTAACTTTGATGTGAAGACTAGTTCAGTCAATAAGGGTGAGACACTTTATGATACCATTTTGACTCTGTCTGCTTTAGGAGTGGATGTCTGTGTGATTCGCCACCCTAAGGTTGACTACTACAGAGAGTTGATTGCTAGTCCCACGATTACGACTTCCATCATCAATGGTGGAGATGGTTCGGGCCAACACCCTAGCCAGAGCTTGCTGGATTTGATGACTATTTATGAGGAATTTGGTCACTTTGAGGGGCTCAAGGTTGCTATTGCAGGCGACTTGGATCACTCACGCGTTGCCAAATCCAATATGCAGATTTTGAAACGCTTGGGAGCTGAACTTTACTTTGCTGGACCTGAGGAATGGAGAAGTCAAGAGTTTGCAGACTATGGACAGTTTGTAACCATTGATGAAATCATTGATCAGGTTGATGTCATGATGTTTCTCCGTGTGCAACATGAACGCCATGATAGTGGTGCAGTTTTTTCAAAAGAAGACTACCATGCCCAACATGGTTTGACTCAAGAACGTTATGACCGTTTGAAAGAAACAGCAATCCTCATGCACCCAGCTCCAGTCAATCGTGATGTAGAAATCGCAGACCACTTGGTTGAAGCACCAAAATCACGGATTGTCCAACAAATGACTAATGGTGTCTTTGTTCGAATGGCAATCTTAGAATCCGTACTGGCGAGTAGAAACGCCAACTAAAACACAAGACGTTAAAAGACGCCAGTGAGCGTCCACGAGAGGTGAAAATATGACAAAAAAACTTCTAGTATTAGAAGATGGCACAGTTTTTGAAGGCAAGGCCTTCGGAGCAGATATTGATGTAACAGGCGAAATCGTCTTTAATACAGGTATGACTGGCTACCAAGAATCCATTACAGACCAGTCTTATAATGGACAAATCTTGACCTTTACTTATCCTTTGGTAGGAAATTATGGAATTAACCGTGATGATTACGAATCCATTATTCCAACTTGTAAGGGAGTCGTTGTTTTTGAAGAAGCGCGTCGAGCTAGCAACTGGCGAAATCAAATGACGCTGGATGAATTTTTGAAAGCCAAGAAAATTCCAGGTATTTCAGGAATTGATACGCGTGCTCTTACCAAGATTATCCGTAAGCATGGTACGATGCGTGCAACCTTGACCCATGTTGGGGACAGTATGGATCATGTGACGGACCAGCTCCAAGCAACAGTCTTGCCGACAGACAATATCAAGCAGGTTTCTACTAAAACTTCATATCCAGCTCCAGGAGTAGGTTTGAGCGTGGTGCTAGTGGACTTTGGTCTCAAACACTCAATTCTACGTGAACTCTCTAAGCGTAATTGTAACGTGACGGTTGTTCCTTATTCGACAACGGCAGAAGAAATTCTCCATCTCAATCCTGACGGAGTGATGTTGTCAAACGGTCCAGGTAACCCAGAAGATGTTCCACAAGCACTTGACATGATTCGCGGTGTGCAAGGAAAAATTCCAATTTTTGGTATTTGTATGGGGCACCAACTCTTTGCTATGGCAAACGGGGCTAAGACCTACAAGATGAAGTTTGGTCACCGTGGATTTAACCATGCGGTACGTGAAATTGCTACAGGACGTGTGGATTTTACAAGTCAAAACCATGGTTATGCAGTTAGCCGTGAGGATTTGCCAGAGCATTTGATCATTACCCACGAAGAAATCAATGACAAGTCAGTTGAAGGTGTGCGTCACAGATACCAACCTGCTTTCTCTGTTCAATACCATCCAGACGCAGCCCCTGGTCCACACGACGCTAGCTACCTATTTGATGAGTTTATCGAGATGATGGAAGCTTTTAAACAATCAAACTAAGAACGAGTAAAAGCTCGTCGGAGAATTTATTTAATGGCAACCTGAGAGTTGCCGAATAGAAAGGAGAAGATACATTGTTCGCGGAAGTGAACACGCCCTAAGAACTGTGTGAAAAAGATAAACATCGTCTTGACGCTGAAGGCGTCTGCACCGAGTTTCCTATTTTCGCTGTGTTCTTTACGGGCTTTGTATCATAAACTATGCCTAAACGTACTGATATTCAAAAAATTATGGTGATTGGTTCTGGTCCGATTATTATTGGTCAAGCTGCTGAGTTTGACTACGCTGGGACCCAGGCTTGCTTGTCTTTGAAAGAGGAAGGTTATGAGGTTGTTTTGGTTAACTCAAATCCTGCAACTATCATGACGGACAAGGAAATTGCTGATAAGGTTTATATTGAACCGATTACACTTGAGTTTGTGACACGAATTCTTCGCAAGGAACGTCCAGATGCCTTGCTACCAACACTCGGTGGTCAGACAGGTCTCAACATGGCCATGGAATTATCTAAAAATGGTATCCTTGATGAGCTTGGTGTTGAACTTCTGGGAACTAAATTATCCGCTATTGACCAAGCAGAGGATCGTGACCTCTTTAAACAATTGATGGAAGAATTGGAACAACCCATTCCAGAATCTGAAATTGTAAACACTGTTGAAGAAGCTGTTGCCTTTGCAGCAACAATTGGCTACCCAGTTATCGTTCGTCCAGCCTTTACCCTTGGTGGTACTGGTGGTGGTATGTGTGCCAATGAGGAAGAATTGCGTGAAATCGCTGAAAATGGTTTGAAATTATCGCCTGTGACCCAATGTTTGATTGAGCGTTCGATTGCGGGTTTCAAGGAAATCGAATACGAAGTGATGCGTGACTCGGCTGACAATGCCCTCGTTGTTTGTAACATGGAAAACTTTGACCCAGTTGGGATTCACACAGGAGATTCCATTGTATTTGCCCCTGCCCAAACCATGTCAGACTATGAAAACCAAATGCTACGCGATGCGAGCTTGAGCATCATTCGTGCCCTTAAGATTGAAGGTGGATGTAACGTTCAGCTGGCACTTGATCCCCATAGTTTTAAGTATTACGTTATCGAAGTAAACCCTCGTGTATCTCGTTCATCAGCCCTTGCTTCTAAGGCGACGGGTTATCCAATCGCTAAATTGGCTGCTAAGATTGCAGTTGGTTTGACCTTGGATGAAGTTATTAATCCAGTAACAGGATCAACTTACGCCATGTTTGAACCTGCTCTTGACTATGTGGTTGCCAAAATTCCACGTTTCCCATTTGATAAGTTTGAAAAGGGTGAACGCCGTCTTGGAACACAGATGAAGGCGACTGGAGAAGTCATGGCGATTGGTCGTAACATCGAAGAATCTCTTCTTAAGGCTTGCCGTTCACTTGAGATCGGTGTGCATCATAATGAAATTCCGGAACTTTCTAGTGTTTCAGATGATGCTTTGATTGAAAAGGTTGTGAAAGCTCAAGACGACCGTCTCTTCTATGTGTCAGAAGCCATTCGCCGTGGCTACACACCAGAAGAAATTGCAGAATTGACTAAGATTGATATCTTCTATCTTGATAAACTCTTGCATATCTTTGAAATTGAGCAAGAATTGGGTGCCCATCCACAAGATCTAGAAATTTTGAAAACTGCCAAACTTAATGGATTTTCAGACCGTAAAATTGCTGAACTTTGGGAAACGACAGCTGCCCAAGTTCGTCAACTTCGTTTGGAAAATAAGATTGTCCCAGTCTACAAGATGGTTGATACATGTGCGGCAGAGTTTGACTCTGAAACACCATATTTCTATTCAACCTATGGTTGGGAAAATGAATCTATCAAGTCTGATAAGGAATCTGTTCTAGTTCTGGGTTCTGGTCCAATCCGTATCGGTCAAGGTGTTGAGTTTGACTACGCAACTGTTCACTCGGTTAAGGCTATTCAAGCGGCTGGCTATGAAGCCATCATCATGAACTCAAACCCAGAGACCGTTTCAACAGACTTCTCTGTATCAGACAAGCTTTACTTTGAGCCATTGACATTCGAAGATGTTATGAATGTCATCGACTTGGAGCAACCAAAAGGGGTTATCGTTCAGTTTGGTGGTCAAACAGCTATCAACCTAGCTGAGCCATTGGCTAAAGCAGGTGTGACTATTCTTGGTACGCAAGTAGCTGACCTAGACCGTGCGGAAGACCGTGACCTCTTCGAGCAAGCTCTAAAAGATTTGGATATTCCACAGCCACCAGGACAAACGGCTACCAATGAAGAAGAAGCAGTTCTTGCAGCTCGCAAGATTGGCTTCCCAGTTCTTGTCCGCCCATCTTATGTACTTGGTGGACGTGCCATGGAAATCGTTGAAAACGAAGAAGACCTTCGCTCTTATATGCGTACTGCGGTTAAGGCAAGTCCAGACCACCCTGTTCTTGTTGACTCTTATATCGTCGGACAAGAGTGTGAAGTCGATGCCATTTCAGACGGACAAAATGTCCTCATCCCAGGTATCATGGAGCATATTGAACGTGCTGGTGTCCACTCAGGTGACTCAATGGCCGTTTACCCACCACAAACCTTGTCGCAAAAGGTGCAAGAAACAATCGCAGACTATACTAAACGCCTAGCAATCGGTCTTAACTGCCTTGGAATGATGAACATCCAGTTTGTCATCAAGGATGAAAAAGTCTATGTTATTGAGGTCAATCCACGTGCTAGCCGTACGGTGCCATTCCTTTCTAAGGTAACCAATATCCCTATGGCTCAAGTAGCAACCAAGCTCATTCTGGGGCAAAAACTTGAAGAACTTGGCTACCAAGATGGACTTTACCCTGAAAGTACCCGCGTTCATATCAAGGCACCTGTCTTCTCCTTTACGAAACTAGCTAAGGTAGACAGCTTACTTGGTCCTGAAATGAAGTCAACAGGGGAAGTTATGGGTTCTGATACGACTTTGGAAAAAGCTCTCTATAAGGCCTTTGAAGCTTCTTACTTACACTTACCAACTTTTGGTAACGTTGTATTTACTATCGCTGATGATGCCAAAGAAGAAGCTTTGGACTTGGCTCGCCGTTTCCAAAATATTGGCTATGGAATCCTCGCGACAGAAGGGACGGCAGCCTTCTTTGCCAGTCATGGATTGCAAGCCCAACCTGTTGGTAAGATTGGTGATGACGATAAGGATATTCCAAGCTTTGTTCGTAAAGGAAGAATTCAAGCTATCATTAACACAGTAGGAACCAAACGAACTGCTGACGAAGATGGAGAGCAAATTCGCCGTTCAGCTATTGAACACGGAGTGCCCCTCTTCACAGCCTTAGATACAGCTAACGCCATGCTCAAAGTATTGGAAAGCCGTAGTTTTGTCACAGAAGCGATTTAAATAGAAAAAAGAGAAGGTGTAACGATCTTCTCTTTTTTGTTATATTTTTTCTTGTAAACTACTGCTTAATTAGCTTTTGCGATAAGCTTTAATGCTATGACTATACCATTCTTGCATTTCCTTTGATGGTGGTGTCATATAATCCCCATACATCTGGGTTAAAAATTGATCATATTTTTTAGGGACGGGCAACATACGGCCTTCAAACTCAGTTAAGATGAGTTCTTTAAAGGTATCAACTGGGAAGACTTCTTTCATTCCTTCTTTACCAATACCAATTCCTCCCTCATATTGAGGAGTGTTAGTTGCAGCATTTTTGACTAGCTGATCAATTTTCTTGTAAAAGTAACGGGGATTGACAAATCGGAGGGCGTACCAGCTACATAATCTTAGAAAATCTTTTAATTTGCTATCACCGTGAACTGCGCGTGATTTTTTGATATAAGCTAGTTGACGAAGGGCTACATACTTATAACTCTTGTCGACAATGCTCAAGTCTGTAAAGCGATCAATTGGGAAGACATCGATAAAGAGACTGGTGTCATGACGCTTGTACTTAACATGGTCTTCGATAACAGTAGAAGTATCCAAAATCGATGCGAAATTATGGAAGTACCAAGAAGAAGTGTCGTAGGAAAGAACCTTGTAGCGAGGGTGATTTTCTTCTTCAATAATCTTCAATAAGCGTTCATAATCTTCACGATAAAGGGAAATATCAATATCATCATCCCATGGAATCATACCTTTGTGGCGGATAGCTCCAAGCATGGTTCCATAACTGAGAAAATAAGGAATATTATGTTTCTTACAAGTCTCATCAATATAGTCTAGCAGGGCTAGTTGAATTTCTTTAATTTCTTCTTTTTCTAAATACTGCATCCTAATCCTCCAATTTGTAAGCGTGAAATTCATGACTGTAGAAGCGTTTTTCTTCTGGTGGTAGGGTCATATAATCTCCATAAAATTGTGTCAAAATAGTATCAAATTTTTCTGGCGCAGGAAGGGTCAAATTCTCAAAGGGTAAATCGATTGTTTTATCGAAGGTAGCACTTGGGAAGACTTCCTTTTCCTTAAATTTAGAAGGGATAAAAGCCATATACTGCCCATTTTCACGACTATATTTTTGAATTTCTTTCTCGATTTTATGTGCGAAATAACGAGGAGAAATAGGTCGAAGGAGTAACCAGAAGGCTGTTCGTATCCAATCTTTTAAGAGGCTATCTTTATAGACAATATTTTTATGTTTACTGAAAGACAGAAGTTTGAAGCTTTCCAGCTTATAACAAATATCAATGACCTTAGGGTCATCAAAGCGATCCATAGGGAAAATATCGATAAAAACACCAGACTCATAGGTTTTTGTATTTCGAGTATCGATTATTTTAGTTGTACTGTCGGTTATTTTGATAAAGTTATTAAAGTAGTTTTTATCAGTTTCTAAGGATAAAAGTTTGTATTTACTATTTTCTTTTTGAAAAATATTAATAAATCGTTGGTAGTCTTCTCGAGGCATGGACAGATCAATATCGTCGTCCCAAGGGATAAAGCCCTGATGTCGAACCGCCCCAATCAGAGTACCGTAGTTAATAATATAGTTGATATTGTTCTTTTTACAGAGAGTATCAATATAATCCAAAATTTCTAATTCAATTTGTTTGGCATCTTCAATGGTTAGTTGTTTCATTTTAAACTCCTATGATCTTTTGAATTTATTTTTTAAGGCTAGGACATGGTTTAAAAATTCATAGAAAATGCTATCTTTGGTGAAGGCAAGTAGACCAATATAAGAGATGGCTGATAGCAAGACAATCAAACCAGTATTAATCAAAAATGGCAAATTAATGACCATATCCACGGGATACAAGAAATTAATCAGGAAATAGATTCCTACAAAGGAAAGTGAAAAGAGCGAGTATCGAACAGTATAGCTAAAGATATGTCCTAAGTGGATGAGTTGTTTTCTATGGATGAAAATGATATAGAAAATAAGTAGAGAGGCCTCTGATAGCATAGTTGTCAGTAAGTAGTATTCAGGAGCCACTATGTGGTTGAAAAAGAGGAGACTATTTAAGCCCAAATTGAGTAATCCTGCAAAGACTGTATAGACTGTGATACGTTTTTCATAGCCATTTGTAAAGAGAATTTGGGAACCAAGAATGGTATCTAGTGCCAGGATAATCGTACGAAAAGCGAAGAGAGAGGTTAAGATACCACCTCCGATATATTTTTCACTACCATAAAGTAGGATAGCATTTGGTCCTAAAACCATGAGTCCAAAGCTAAGTGGAATGATAAAGAAGTTAAAGATTCGACTACCTCTATTAACAAGTGTGACATAAGCTTCCTTATCGCCTTTTCCTAGATAGTAACTGAGACGAGGCACACTCACTCCGATAGCTCCTGTTACAACACCAGCTATAACGGTCACAATTCGCTGAGCCATGGTATAGTAACTAACGTTGACATCAATCCCTGTTTTTACGAGGAAGAGACGATCCAAAAAAGTGAAGAGCATATTGGCATTGGCAAAGACCAACATGGCTGTTAAAGGGAGAAAGAGCGGTTTAAAATCACTTATGTGAATCTTAACAAGCTTAATGTCTCTTTTAATCCAAAAATAACTAATCAGATAGTTAATCAGTGTCGATAAACTCATCACAAGTGTATAGACAACAATATCGTGTTCATTTTTGACAAATAGGAAAATAGAGACCAGCATCAGGATACGGATGAAGGCAGTCTTGTAAAAAAGAAAACTATAATTTTCCAGAGCTTCATTAACCCATTCGATTGAAAAAATCTGGGCAATGAGTTGAATCCCCATAACAAGGTAGACTTTTTTGACGATTGGATTATCTGTAAAGAAGAGAGGATAGGCAAGGATATAGACAGCGGTGGTCAAAATCGTACAAGCTATGCACAAATAAAAAAGACTAGAGAAGGTTCTATTCAGATCTTTTTTGTTATCCTTGACATTGCTGATGGCTCGTAAACCGTAGTTATAGACCCCATAAGTTGCAAAGGGTAAGAAAAATGACAAAATTGTGTCGACTGAGTTGAAGTAACCATAGTCAGTTCGGTCCAAGACACGCGCGACGTAGGTACCAGTTAAGATGGGAAAAATAATATTCAAGACACGAATTCCCATGTAGGATAGAGCATTTAATTTTATACTTTTCATTCAATTTACCTCATTTTTCATTATATCATAAAGTCAGCTAATAAGAAATGAAGGGCAGTAATACTCTTCGAAAATCAAATTCAAACCACGTCAGCGTCGCCTTACCGTACTCAAGTACAGCTTACGGCTAGCTTCCTAGTTTGCTTTTTGATTTTCATTGAGTATAAGTCAAGTAATCACTTTGAAGTTTCAAAGTTTGATTTTAAGCTTTCTTTAAGAAAACTATATTATTCTGAAGAACTCTAAAATTTCACAGCCATTTATTAGTAATGACTACAGAATTCCTAGTCATTACTAGAAATGGACTAGTTTCTTTGAATAATAGAACTGCTTAATCCTCCTATTCTAGAACGGGATGACTAGTATTTATTTTATGATAGGACTAGATTGTGGTATAATAGAGAGGATAAGTTTTTTTAGTAAGACAAAGGAGAAAATAGATGATTTATGCAGGAATTCTTGCTGGTGGAACTGGCACACGCATGGGAATCAGTAACTTGCCAAAACAATTTTTAGAGCTAGGTGATCGACCTATCTTGATTCATACAATTGAAAAATTTGTCTTGGAACCAAGTATTGAAAAAATTGTAGTTGGGGTTCATGGAGACTGGGTTTCTCATGCAGAAGATCTTGTAGATAAATATCTTCCTCTTCATAAGGAACGTATCATCATTACAAAGGGTGGTGCTGACCGCAATACAAGTATTGAGAAAATCATTGAAGCCATTGATGCTTATCGTCCGCTTACTCCAGAGGATATCGTTGTTACCCACGATTCTGTTCGTCCATTTATTACACTTCGCATGATTCAAGACAATATCCAACTTGCCCAAAATCATGACGCAGTGGACACAGTGGTAGAAGCGGTTGATACTATCGTTGAAAGTACCAATGGTCAATTCATTACAGATATTCCAAATCGTGCTCACCTTTATCAAGGACAAACACCTCAAACATTCCGTTGCAAGGACTTCATGGACCTTTATGGCTCTCTTTCTGCTGAAGAGAAGGAAATCTTGACAGATGCATGTAAAATCTTTGTGATCAAAGGAAAAGATGTGGCCTTAGCCAAAGGTGAATACTCAAATCTGAAGATTACAACCGTAACAGATTTGAAGATTGCAAAAAGTATGATTGAGAAAGACTAGTAAAATGATTAATCAAATTTATCAACTAACTAAGCCTAAGTTTATCAATGTCAAATATCAGGAAGAGGCTATTGACCAAGAGAATCATATCCTCATCCGCCCTAATTATATGGCGGTCTGTCATGCGGATCAGCGTTACTACCAAGGAAAACGTGATCCGAAGATTTTGAATAAAAAGCTTCCAATGGCAATGATTCACGAGTCATGTGGAACCGTTATTTCTGACCCGACAGGAACCTACGAGGTTGGGCAAAAAGTTGTCATGATTCCTAATCAGCCACCTATGCAGAGTGATGAAGAATTCTATGAAAACTACATGACAGGAACCCATTTCTTATCTAGTGGCTTTGATGGCTTTATGAGAGAGTTTGTTTCTCTCCCTAAAGATCGTGTGGTGGCTTATGATGCTATCGAAGATACGGTTGCAGCCATTACAGAGTTTGTCAGTGTCGGTATGCATGCAATGAATCGCCTATTGACCCTTGCTCATAGCAAGCGGGACCGAATCGCCGTTATCGGAGATGGAAGTTTAGCATTTGTGGTTGCCAATATTATCAACTATACTTTGCCAGAAGCAGAGATCGTGGTTATTGGTCGTCATTGGGAAAAATTGGAACTCTTCTCATTTGCCAAAGAATGCTATATTACTGACAATATTCCTGAAGATTTGACCTTTGATCATGCTTTTGAGTGTTGTGGTGGTGATGGTACTGGACCAGCTATAAATGACTTGATTCGCTACATTCGTCCTCAGGGAACGATTCTCATGATGGGCGTTAGCGAATATAAAGTCAATATCAATACACGCGATATCTTAGAGAAAGGCTTGCTCTTGGTTGGTTCCTCTCGTTCTGGTCGCATCGATTTTGAAAATGCCATCCAAATGATGGAAGTCAAGAAATTTGCCAATCGTCTTAAAAATATCCTTTACCTAGAAGAACCTGTAAGAGAAATTAAAGATATTCACCGTGTCTTTGCGACCGATTTAAACACAGCCTTTAAAACCGTGTTTAAGTGGGAAGTATAAGAACTGGAGGTTAATTGTGGAGAAAATCATTAAAGAAAAAATTTCTTCCTTACTTAGTCAAGAAGAGGAAGTCCTCAGTGTTGAACAACTGGGGGGAATGACCAATCAAAACTATTTGGCCAAAACAACAAATAAGCAATATATTGTTAAGTTCTTTGGGAAAGGGACAGAAAAACTGATCAATCGTCAAGATGAAAAGTACAATCTTGAACTACTCAAAGATTTAGACCTGGATGTCAAAAATTATCTTTTTGATATTGAAGCTGGTATCAAAGTAAATGAGTATATCGAATCTGCTATTACGCTTGATGCGACTTCAATTAAGGCCAAATTTGATAAAATTGCTCCAATTTTACAAACCATTCATGCGTCTGGTAAGGAATTAAGAGGAGAATTTGCTCCTTTTGAAGAAATCAAAAAATACGAATCCTTGATTGAAGAAAAAATTCCTTATGCCAACTATGAAGCAGTTCGAGAAGAAGTCTTCTCCTTAGAGAAAAGACTGGCTGACTTAGGTGTTGACAGAAAATCTTGTCATATCGATTTGGTGCCTGAAAACTTTATCGAATCACCTCAAGGACGATTGTATCTTATTGACTGGGAATATTCATCAATGAATGATCCAATGTGGGATTTGGCTGCCCTCTTTTTAGAGTCTGAATTCACTCGTCAAGAGGAAGAAGCCTTCTTATCTCACTATGAGAGTGAGCAAACACCTGTCTCTCGTGAAAAGATTGCCATCTATAAAATTTTGCAAGACGTTATTTGGAGTCTATGGACTGTCTATAAGGAAGAGCAAGGCGCAGATTTTGGTGACTATGGTGTAAGTCGTTACCAAAGAGCTGTTAAAGGTTTGTCATATTATGGAGGTTCAGATGAAAACTAAAAATGGAGTTTCTTTTGGTCTACTCTCAGGTATTTTCTGGGGGTTAGGTCTAACGATTAGTGCTTATATCTTTTCGATTTTTACAGATTTGTCGCCCTTTGTGGTGGCTGCTGCTCACGATTTCTTGAGTATCTTTATCTTACTAGCTTTTCTTTTGATAAAAGAAGGGAAAGTTCGTCTCTCAATTTTCTTAAATATTCGCAATGTTAGTGTTATCATCGGAGCCTTATTAGCAGGCCCTATCGGTATGCAGGCCAATCTTTATGCAGTTAAGTATATTGGAAGTTCCTTAGCTTCATCGGTATCTGCTATCTACCCTGCAGTTTCAGTTTTATTAGCTTTCTTCTTTTTGAAGCACAAGATTTCAAAAAATACTGTGTTTGGGATTGTCTTGATTATTGCAGGGATTATTGCCCAGACCTATAAGGTTGAACAGGTCAATTCCTTCTACATTGGGATTCTCTGTGCTTTGGTTTGTGCTATTGCGTGGGGAAGTGAGAGTGTTCTAAGCTCCTTTGCTATGGAAAGTGAATTAAGTGAAATCGAAGCTCTCTTAATCCGTCAAGTGACTTCATTCTTATCTTATCTTGTGATTGTGCTCTTTTCTCATCAATCATTTTCAGAAGTGGCCAATGGACAATTGCTAGGTCTTATGATTGTCTTTGCAGCTTTTGATATGATTTCCTACTTGGCTTATTATATCGCTATCAATCGATTGCAACCAGCCAAGGCTACAGGCTTGAATGTGAGCTATGTAGTTTGGACTGTCTTGTTTGCAGTTGTTTTCTTGGGTGCACCGCTAGATATGCTGACAATTATTACGTCACTTGTCGTCATTGCTGGAGTTTATATTATTATTAAAGAATAAAGGAGATTCGTGTGAAAGCCATCATCTTAGCAGCGGGCTTGGGAACTCGCTTGCGTCCTATGACTGAAAATACCCCTAAAGCCTTAGTGCAGGTTAATCAAAAACCTCTGATTGAATACCAAATTGAGTTTCTCAAAGAAAAAGGAATCCATGATATCATTATCATTGTTGGTTATCTTAAAGAACAATTTGATTACTTGAAAGAGAAATACGGAGTTCGACTCGTTTTCAATGATAAATATGCTGATTACAATAACTTTTACTCTCTCTATCTTGTAAAAGAAGAATTGGCTAACAGCTATGTTATTGATGCCGACAATTATCTCTTTAAAAATATGTTCCGCAATGATTTGACACGTTCGACTTATTTTAGTGTCTATCGTGAAGATTGTACCAACGAATGGTTCTTGGTCTATGGAGATGACTATAAGGTTCAAGACATTATTGTTGATAGCAAAGCAGGTCGCATCCTTAGCGGTGTATCCTTCTGGGATGCTCCAACTGCAGAAAAGATTGTCAGCTTTATCGACAAAGCTTATGCAAGTGGAGAATTTGTTGATCTCTACTGGGACAATATGGTTAAGGATAATATCAAAGAGCTAGATGTCTATGTCGAAGAATTAGAAGGTAATAGTATCTATGAGATTGATAGTGTCCAAGATTATCATAAATTAGAAGAAATTCTTAAAAACGAAAATTAAAGATTATAACATCTGGCTGAAATAGTCGGATGTTTTTTTGATTTTTTTACGAATAAATAGATGAGTAGAAAAAGAAATGGAGATATTTATGAAAATCACAAACTATGAAATCTATAAGTTGAAAAAATCAGGTTTGACTAATCAACAGATTTTGGCAGTTCTAGAATACGGTGAAAATGTTGATCAGGAACTTTTATTGGGTGATATTGCAGATATATCAGGTTGCCGAAATCCAGCTGTTTTTATGGAACGTTATTTTCAGATAGATGATTCGCATTTTGAGAAAGAATTTCAAAAATTTCCATCTTTCTCTATTTTAGATGACTGTTACCCTTGGGATTTGAGTGAAATATATGATGCACCTGTGCTTTTATTTTACAAGGGAAATCTTGACCTCTTGAAATTTCCTAAGGTAGCGGTTGTGGGCAGTCGTGCTTGTAGCAAACAAGGAGCTAAGTCAGTTGAAAAAATCATTCAGGATTTGGAAAATGAACTGGTTATTGTCAGTGGATTAGCCAAGGGGATCGATACAGCAGCCCATATGGCAGCTCTGCAGAATGGCGGAAAAACCATTGCAGTGATTGGGACAGGACTGGATGTGTTTTATCCTAAAGCTAATAAACGCTTGCAAGACTACATCGGCAATGACCATCTGGTTCTAAGTGAATATGGACCTGGTGAACAACCTCTGAAATTTCATTTTCCTGCTCGTAATCGCATCATTGCTGGACTTTGCCGTGGTGTGATTGTTGCAGAGGCTAAGATGCGTTCAGGTAGTCTCATTACCTGTGAGAGGGCAATGGAAGAAGGGCGCGATGTTTTTGCTATTCCTGGTAGCATTTTAGATGGACTATCAGACGGTTGCCATCATTTGATTCAAGAAGGGGCAAAATTGGTCACCAGCGGGCAAGATGTTCTTGCGGAATTTGAATTTTAAGACAAAATTTCTCTTTCTAAACCAACTTTTCTTCTATATATAGGAGCTAAGTCTTGACAGTTATGGCAAAATGGTTTACACTTTATAAAGTTTATTACTTTGAAAAGGTGTGATACTGTGGCTACGGCAACAAAAAAGAAAAAATCAACAGTTAAAAAAAATCTAGTAATCGTGGAGTCGCCTGCTAAGGCCAAGACGATTGAAAAATATCTCGGCAGAAACTATAAGGTTTTAGCCAGTGTCGGGCATATCCGTGATTTGAAGAAATCCAGTATGTCCGTTGATATTGAAAATAATTATGAACCGCAATATATCAATATCCGAGGAAAAGGACCTCTCATCAATGACTTGAAAAAAGAAGCTAAAAAAGCTAATAAAGTCTTTCTGGCGAGTGACCCGGACCGTGAAGGAGAAGCAATTTCTTGGCATTTGGCCCATATTCTCAACTTAGATGAGAATGATGCCAACCGTGTGGTCTTCAATGAAATCACCAAGGATGCTGTCAAAAATGCGTTTAAAGAACCTCGCAAGATTGATATGGACTTGGTCGATGCCCAACAGGCACGTCGTGTACTAGACCGTTTGGTAGGATACTCTATTTCGCCTATTTTGTGGAAGAAGGTCAAGAAGGGTTTATCAGCAGGTCGAGTTCAATCTATTGCGCTTAAGTTAATCATTGATCGTGAGAATGAAATCAACGCCTTCCAGCCAGAAGAATATTGGACAATTGATGGTGTCTTCAAAAAGGGAACCAAGCAATTCCAGGCTTCCTTCTATGGAGTAGATGGCAAAAAGTTGAAACTAACTAGCAATGATGAGGTCAAGGAAGTCTTGTCTCGTCTGACTAGTAAAGACTTTTCAGTGGATCAGGTAGATAAGAAAGAGCGCAAACGCAATGCTCCTTTACCCTACACCACTTCATCTATGCAGATGGATGCTGCCAATAAAATTAACTTCCGTACTCGAAAAACCATGATGGTTGCCCAACAGCTCTATGAAGGAATTAATATCGGTTCTGGTGTTCAAGGTTTGATTACCTATATGCGTACCGATTCGACTCGTATCAGTCCTGTAGCGCAAAATGAAGCAGCAAGTTTCATTACGGACCGTTTTGGTAGTAAGTATTCTAAGCATGGTAGCAAGGTCAAAAATGCATCAGGTGCTCAGGATGCCCACGAGGCTATTCGTCCGTCTAGTGTCTTTAATACACCTGAAAGTATTGCTAAGTATCTGGATAAGGATCAGCTCAAGCTTTATACTCTTATTTGGAATCGTTTTGTAGCGAGTCAGATGACAGCTGCTGTCTTTGATACCATGGCTGTTAAATTGTCTCAAAATGGAGTTCAATTTGCTGCTAATGGTAGTCAGGTTAAGTTTGATGGTTATCTTGCCATTTACAATGACTCTGACAAGAATAAGATGTTACCAGATATGGCTGTTGGAGATGTGGTTAAGCAGGTGAATAGCAAACCAGAGCAACATTTTACTCAACCGCCTGCCCGTTATTCTGAAGCGACCCTTATCAAGACCTTGGAGGAAAATGGAGTTGGACGTCCGTCAACCTACGCGCCAACCATTGAAACCATTCAGAAACGTTATTATGTTCGCCTTGTAGCCAAACGTTTTGAACCGACAGAGTTGGGAGAAATTGTTAACAAGCTCATCGTTGAATATTTCCCAGATATCGTAAATGTGACCTTTACAGCTGAAATGGAAGGCAAGCTGGATGACGTCGAAGTTGGAAAAGAGCAGTGGCAACGTGTCATTGATGCCTTTTACAAACCATTTTCTAAAGAAGTGGCCAAGGCTGAAGAAGAAATGGAGAAAATCCAAATCAAGGATGAACCAGCTGGATTTGACTGTGAAGTGTGTGGCAGTCCAATGGTTATTAAACTTGGTCGTTTTGGGAAGTTCTACGCTTGTAGCAATTTCCCAGATTGCCGTCATACCCAAGCAATCGTGAAAGAGATTGGTGTTGAGTGTCCAAGCTGTCATCAGGGACAAATCATTGAACGTAAAACCAAACGTAATCGCCTTTTCTATGGTTGCAATCGCTACCCAGAATGTGAATTTACCTCTTGGGACAAACCTGTTGGTCGTGACTGTCCAAAATGTGGAAACTTCCTCATGGAGAAAAAAGTCCGTGGTGGTGGCAAGCAGGTTGTTTGCAGTAATGGTGATTACGAAGAAGAAAAGATTAAATAAGAGGAGAGTCCTGAAAGTGGATTTCAGGCTCTTTTTGGTTAGAACTTGACAAAATTCATCATTATATGCGAAACTAGAAGAAGATTATTTTAACTAGGAGAAGTTATGCGTTTTATCTATTTGATCATTGGTTTTTTATCACTGGCCTTGGCTATTATTGGGGTTGTTTTACCCTTGTTGCCTACAACGCCTTTTCTTTTGTTGTCTATTGCTTGTTTTTCAAGAAGTTCCAAGCGTTTCGAAGATTGGTTGTATCATACCAAGCTCTATCAAGCATATGTAGCTGATTTTCGCGAGACTAAGTCTATTGCCCGTGAACGTAAGAAAAAAATCATCGTATCTATCTACATCTTGATGGGAATTTCCATTTATTTTGCCCCTCTTTTACCAGTCAAAATCGGTCTAGGAGCCTTGACCATCTTTATCACTTATTATCTCTTCAAGGTCATTCCAGACAAAGAATAGTTAAAATAGTAGTTATTTCCCTTGATAAAAACGAAAGTATATTCACAACAATATGATATAATAAATTTAAAGTAATACTCAAGGAGAATCAAATGATTTACGAATTTTGTGCTGAAAATGTGACCTTGCTTGAAAAAGCGATGCAGGCTGGAGCTCGTCGAATCGAACTCTGTGACAATCTAGCAGTTGGTGGAACAACGCCCAGCTATGGAGTGAACAAGGCAGCGGTTGAATTGGCAGCTAACTACGATACGACCATCATGACCATGATTCGTCCACGTGGTGGCGACTTTGTCTATAATGAACTAGAAATTGCAATTATGCTAGAAGACATTCGGTTGGCTGCTCAGGCTGGAAGTCAAGGAGTTGTATTTGGGGCTTTAACTGGTGAGAAGAAGTTGGATAAGCCTAATCTTGAAAAGTTAATTGCGGCATCAAAAGGGATGGAAATTGTCTTTCACATGGCCTTTGATGAATTGAGTGACGATGATCAACTGGAAGCTATTGACTGGCTTAGTCAAGCTGGAGTTACTCGTATCCTAACTCGTGCTGGTGTGTCTGGAGATTCACTAGAGAAACGTTTTGCTCACTATCACAGAATTTTGGAACATGCTAAAGGTAAAATTGAAATTCTACCAGGTGGGGGGATTGACTTGGACAACCGTCAAACCTTTATCGACCAGCTAGGTGTGATACAATTGCATGGAACCAAGGTTGTCTTTTAAAAAATAGAAAGGAACTGCTAGCTTTGGGTAGCAGTTTTCACTTATGTTTGAAATTTTTAAATCCTATCAGTTGAATCAAGAAAAGGCTTATGATTATGGTTTTGTAGAAAATGGTGGAGTGTGGACCTATAGTTGCCAAATTTTGCAGGATGACTTTGTCATGACTGTGTCCATCACTACTGATAATGTGAGTTTTCAAGTCTTTGACCAGGAGACTGGTGACCTCTATCCTCAAGTTCATATGGAAAGTATGACAGGAAGTTTTGTCGGAAATGTCCGTGAAGCTTGTCTGGAGACTCTTTACCATATTCGTAAGGCTTGTTTTGATGTGCAGGATTTTATCTGTCCTCAGACCAAGCGAATCATGACTCAAGTTCAGGAACAGTATGGTAATCAGTTGGAGTATTTGTGGGAGAAATCGCCTGATACGGCAGTGTTAAGACACGAAGGCAATAAAAAGTGGTATGCCGTCTTGATGAAAATCTCTTGGGATAAGCTGGAAAAGGGCAGAGAAGGACAGGTGGAAGCAGTCAACCTCAAACATGACCAAGTAGCTGACTTACTTTCAAAAAAGGGAATTTATTCAGCCTTTCATATGAACAAACGCTACTGGATTAGTGTGTCCCTTGATGATACTTTATCAGATGAAGAAGTACTGGAATTGATAGAAACAAGCTGGAATTTAACTATTAAAAAATGAAACATTTCAAGAATTTTCAAGAACTTTCAATTAGCAAAATATTCTCTACTGAAGAAATTTTCAGAAAATATTGGATTTTTTCTTGACAAGTACTTTTGCCTATGCTAAAATACTAAACAAGATATCAAACGAAGGAGAAAGTCAAATATGAAAACAGCTAAGTTTAATCAATTCGCTTTGTTGTTGAGGTACTCGGGCTAGTGCAAAAAGCATTAGTCCTGTTTGGCTTACCAAGCGGGAGTGAATCAACATCTCGCTTGGACTTCTAAGCGAGATGTTTTTTTAAAACCACATTTGGAAAAGGGGAAATCTTATGAGAACAGTTGAATTTCTAGATACCAGCCTTCGGGATGGAGAACAGACACCAGGTGTTAACTTTTCAATCAAGGAAAAAATTGCCATAGCAAGACAGCTGGAGAAATGGGGTATTTCAGCCATCGAAGCTGGTTTTCCAGCGGCTAGCCCAGACTCATTTACGGCAGTGCAGGAGATTGCTAAGGTCTTGAAGAAAACGGCGGTGACTGGTTTGGCACGTTCGGTCAAGTCTGATATTGATGCTTGTTATGAGGCCCTCAAGGACGCCAAGTATCCACAAGTTCACGTTTTTATTGCTACAAGTCCGATTCATCGTAAGTATAAGCTCAATAAGAGCAAGGAAGAGATTTTGGAAGCAATTAGTGAGCATGTTTCCTATGCCTGTTCTAAGTTTGAGGTTGTCGAGTTCTCTCCAGAGGATGCGACCAGAACAGAGTTGGATTTCCTCTTGCAAGTTGTTCAAACAGCGGTTGATGCAGGGGCGTCTTATATCAATATCCCTGATACGGTAGGATTTACCACACCAGAGGAATACGGTGCTATCTTCAAATACTTGATTGAGAATGTCAAGACAGATCGTCAGATTATCTATTCACCACACTGTCATGATGACCTCGGAATGGCAGTAGCTAATAGCCTTGCTGCTGTTAAGAATGGGGCAGGACGGGTCGAAGGAACCATCAATGGTATCGGGGAGCGAGCTGGAAATGCTGCTTTAGAAGAAATAGCAGTTGCGCTCAATATTCGCCAAGATTACTATCAAGCAGAAACTAGTATTGTTTTAAATGAAACCATCAATACGTCAGAAATGGTTTCTCGCTTCTCTGGTATTCCAGTTCCTAAAAACAAGGCTGTGGTTGGTGGTAATGCCTTTTCTCACGAATCTGGTATTCACCAAGATGGAGTCCTTAAAAATCCTCTTACCTATGAAATCATCACTCCTGAATTGGTCGGTGTCAAGAGTAATAGCCTTCCGCTTGGAAAATTATCTGGACGTCATGCTTTTGTTGAGAAACTGAGAGAATTGGCCCTAGATTTTACAGAAGAGGATATCAAACCACTTTTTGCTAAGTTCAAGGCGCTGGCTGATAAAAAGCAAGAAATCACAGATGCAGATATTCGTGCTCTGGTAGCTGGAACCATGGTTGAAAATCCAGAAGGTTTCCACTTTGATGATTTACAACTTCAAACTCATGCAGATAATGACATTGAAGCACTCGTTAGCCTAGCCAATATGGATGGTGAGAAAGTTGATTTCAATGCGTCAGGGCAAGGTTCTGTTGAAGCAATCTTTAACGCTATCGATAAGTTCTTTAACCAATCCGTCCGCTTGGTGTCCTATACTATTGACGCTGTGACAGATGGAATTGATGCCCAAGCTCGGGTTTTGGTCACTGTTGAAAACAGAGATACAGAAACCATCTTTAATGCAGCAGGGCTTGATTTCGATGTACTGAAAGCATCTGCTATTGCCTACATCAATGCTAATACCTTTGTTCAAAAAGAGAATGCTGGTGAGATGGGACGCAGTGTTTCCTATCGTGATATGCCTAGTGTGTAAAGGAGAAAGCTATGACAAAGAAAATAGTAGTTCTGGCAGGGGATGGAATCGGCCCAGAAATCATGGATGCTGGGTTAGAGGTTCTGGAAGCTATAGCTAAAAAAACAGGCTTTGACTATGAAATAGACAAACGACCTTTTGGAGGTGCAGGAATTGATGCAGCAGGCCATCCTTTACCTAGTGAAACCCTCAAAGCATGTAGAGAAGCAGATGCCATTCTCCTAGCGGCTATCGGTAGTCCTCAGTATGATGGAGTAGAGGTCCGGCCCGAACAAGGCTTGCTGGCTCTCCGTAAGGAACTAAATCTCTATGCTAATATTCGCCCTGTTAAGATTTTTGAGAGTCTCAAGCATTTGTCACCACTAAAATCAGAACGAATTGCTGGGGTAGACTTTGTTGTGGTACGGGAGTTGACAGGTGGGATTTATTTTGGGGATCATATTCTTGAAGAAAGAAAAGCGCGTGATATCAACGACTATAGCTATGAGGAAGTGGAGCGGATTATTCGCAAAGCCTTTGAAATCGCAAGAAGTCGGAGAAAAATCCTTACCAGTATTGATAAGCAAAACGTGTTGGCAACATCAAAACTCTGGCGGAAAGTAGCTGAGAAGGTCGCAAAGGATTTCCAAGATGTGACCTTGGAACACCAGCTAGTCGACTCAGCTTCCATGCTTATGATTACTAATCCTGCTAAGTTTGATGTCATCGTGACGGAGAATCTTTTCGGAGATATTCTATCTGATGAATCAAGCGTTCTATCTGGCACACTTGGGGTTATGCCATCAGCCAGTCATTCTGAAAATGGACCAAGTCTCTATGAACCTATTCACGGTTCAGCACCTGATATTGCAGGTCAAGGAATTGCCAATCCTATTTCCATGATTTTATCAGTTGCCATGATGTTGAGAGATAGCTTTGGTCGTTATGAGGATGCAGAGCGTATCGAGCATGCTGTTGAGACAAGTTTGGCATCTGGAATTTTAACGAGAGATATAGGAGGACAGGCTTCGACAAAGGAAATGACGGAAGCTATTATCGCAAGGTTATGAAGTTAGACGAAAAAATTACTCTAGTCCTTTTGATTTGGAATGTCATAGTGTTCTTGATTTATGGCATTGACAAATCCAAGGCGAGGAGAAGAGCTTGGCGCATCCCTGAGAAAATCTTACTTATTTTAGCCTTTACTTGTGGTGGTTTTGGTGCTTGGTTAGCAGGAATCATCTTTCATCACAAGACTCGAAAATGGTACTTTAAAACAGTTTGGTTTCTTGGGATGGTGACCACACTAGTAGCCTTATATTTTATTTGGAGGTAATGGATGGCAGGAAAATCGATTTTTGATAAATTGTGGGACCGTCATGTCATCACAGGAGAAGAGGGGCAACCCCAACTCATGTATGTGGACCAGCACTATATTCATGAAGTGACCAGCCCTCAGGCATTTCAAGGATTACGAGACGCAGGTCGTAGATTGAGACGACCAGACTTGACATTTGGAACCTTTGACCACAATGTCCCGACAGTCAATATCTACGATATTCGAGATGTGATTTCTAAGGTACAAATTGATAAGCTTGCTGAAAATGTTGAGGAATTTGGGATCGAACATGCTGCCCACGGTTCTGAAAAGCAAGGAATCGTTCACATGGTTGGTCCAGAAACAGGAAGAACTCAACCAGGGAAATTCATCGTCTGTGGGGATAGCCATACAGCAACCCACGGGGCTTTCGGAGCGATCGCTTTTGGAATTGGGACCAGTGAGGTCGAACATGTCTTTGCGACACAGACCCTCTGGCAGGTCAAACCCAAGAAAATGCTGGTGGAATTCACTGGTGTTCCTCAAAAAGGAGTTTATTCCAAGGATTTCATTTTAGCTTTGATTGCCAAGTACGGCGTTGCTTGCGGCGTTGGCTACGTGGTGGAATATCGTGGACAAGCTATTGATGCACTGAGCATGGAAGAACGAATGACCATCTGCAATATGTCCATCGAGTTTGGATCCAAGATGGGAATCATGAATCCAGATCAAACCACCTATGATTATCTCAAGGGACGGGAATGTGTTCCAGAGGACTTTGAAGAGGCTGTGGCGGATTGGAAAACAATTGTCAGTGATGATGATGCTGTTTATGATAAGGTTATCCAGATGGATGTTTCAGACTTGGCTCCTATGGTGACCTGGGGAACCAACCCTGCTATGGGGGTTGACTTTGACAGTAGCTTCCCAGAAATCAAAGATATGAATGATGAGCGAGCCTACAATTACATGGACTTGGAGCCTGGTCAAAAGCCAGCGGATATTGAACTAGGTTATATCTTTATAGGTTCATGTACCAATGCTCGTCTCAGTGATTTACAGCTGGCTGCTCGGTTTGTTAAAGGAAAGAAAATAGCTCCCAACTTAACGGCTATCGTGGTTCCAGGCTCTCGTCCTGTCAAACGAGCTGCTGAGAAATTGGGCTTGGACAAGGTTTTCCTAGACGCTGGTTTTGAGTGGCGAGACCCAGGTTGCTCTATGTGCCTAGGGATGAATCCTGACAAGGTTCCAGATGGCGTTCACTGCGCCTCAACCAGCAACCGCAACTTTGAAGATAGACAAGGCTTTGGCGCTAAGACCCATCTCTGTAGTCCAGCCATGGCAGCTGCGGCAGCTATTGCAGGGCGTTTCGTAGATGTTCGGCAAATGCCAGAAGCCCAGTAAGGAGAGGATATGGAGAAATTTACAGTTTATACGGGAACGACCGTTCCTCTCATGAATGATAACATCGACACCGATCAAATCCTACCCAAGCAGTTTCTCAAGTTAATTGATAAAAAAGGCTTTGGTAAGTACCTCATGTATGCTTGGCGTTATCTGGACGATAAGTATACTGAGGATCCAGACTTTGTCTTTAACCGACCTGAATATCGGAAAGCCAGTATTCTCATCTCAGGGGATAACTTTGGGGCAGGATCTTCGAGGGAACACGCAGCTTGGGCTCTAGCGGACTATGGTTTCAAGGTCGTGATTGCAGGGTCTTTTGGTGATATTCATTACAATAATGAACTCAATAATGGCATGTTGCCTATTGTACAGCCCAGAGAGGTTCGAGAGAAACTAGCTCAGCTACAACCAAGTGACCAGGTAACTGTGGACTTGGAACAACAAAAAATCATCTCACCAGTTGGAGAATTCACTTTTGAAATCGATAGTGAATGGAAACACAAACTCTTAAATGGTTTGGATGATATCGGAATTACCTTGCAGTATGAAGATTTGATTGCTGCTTATGAAAAACAACGACCAGCCTACTGGCAGGATTAGAAGAAAAATAGAAAAGGAAATAGAACTATGACAAAACACATTCAATGGAACGGAACACTTTCACAAGAAGGCTATGACATTTTAAAAGGTGAGGGAGGGTGCATTGTTTGCCCTACAAAAGTCGGTTATATCATCATGACTAGCGATAAGGCAGGACTTGAACGCAAGTTTGAAGCCAAAGAGCGTAACCGTAACAAACCAGGTGTTGTTCTCTGTGGTAGCATGGATGAGCTTCGCGCTTTAGCACAACTCAACCCAGAAATTGAAGCCTTCTACCAAAAACATTGGGACGAAGATATTCTTCTTGGTTGTATCCTTCCTTGGAAACCAGAAGCCTTTGAGAAATTGAAAGCTTATGGGGATGGCCGTGAAGAGCTGATGACTGATGTGCGTGGTACTAGCTGTTTCGTTATCAAGTTTGGGAAAGCTGGTGAACAATTGGCTGCCAAACTTTGGGAAGAAGGCAAGATGGTCTATGCCTCATCTGCAAACCCATCTGGAAAAGGAAACCGTGGTAAAGTAGAAGGTATCGGAGAACGCATCGAAAGGGCAGTTGACCTTGTTATCGAGGCAGACGACTATGTGGCATCTATCCAGCCTGACAAAACGATTGAAACTCGCTACGAGCAAGGTGTGATGGTCTCTATGGTTGATAAATACGGTAAACTCATCCCAGAACAAGGAGGAGCACGTTCAACTTCACCAGCTCCAGTTGTAATCCGCAAAGGGCTTGACATTGATAAGATTATGATGCACCTGTCAGACACCTTTAACTCATGGGACTACCGTCAGGGAGAGTATTATTAGAATGTAGAAGAAGTGGGGAGAAAATAATCTCTCCTTTCTTTTGTTATTTACACAATAAAAGCCGAACGATATATTTTAATTCATAAAATAATTTGACAAAAACCTTACTTTGTTTTATAATTGATTAAGGAAACGTCGGAAAAGGCGTAGAGATGCGCAAGCATAGGTAGGTCATTACAAAAGAAACGAGACATCAATATGTTAAATGAATTTCCAATTTTTGATTACGAAGATATTCAATTGATTCCAAATAAATGTGTCATTAAAAGCCGTGCAGAAGCAGATACAAGTGTCACTCTAGGAAATCACACCTTTAAACTACCTGTTGTGCCAGCAAATATGCAGACGATTTTGGATGAAAATGTAGCAGAGCAACTAGCTAAAGGTGGCTACTTCTACATTATGCATCGTTTTGATGAGGCAGGACGCATTCCTTTTATTAAACGCATGCACGAGCAAGGACTCATTGCTTCTATCTCTGTCGGTGTTAAGGATTATGAGTATGATTTTGTTAGCCAGCTCAAGGCTGATGCTCCTGAGTACATCACGATTGATATTGCCCATGGTCATGCGGATAGCGTGATTTCTATGATTCAACACATCAAGAAAGAATTGCCAGATACCTTTGTCATTGCTGGAAATGTGGGAACACCAGAAGCTGTGCGTGAATTGGAAAATGCTGGTGCGGATGCTACTAAGGTTGGTATCGGTCCTGGTAAGGTTTGTATCACCAAGGTCAAGACTGGTTTTGGTACAGGTGGTTGGCAATTGGCTGCTCTCCGCTGGTGTGCTAAGGCTGCGCGTAAACCGATTATCGCTGATGGTGGGATTCGTACTCATGGTGATATTGCCAAGTCTATTCGCTTCGGTGCCAGCATGGTCATGATTGGTTCCCTCTTTGCAGGACATATCGAAAGTCCAGGGAAAACGATTGAAGTTGATGGTGAACAGTTCAAAGAGTACTATGGTTCAGCTTCACAATATCAAAAAGGTGCTTACAAAAATGTGGAAGGCAAACGTATCTTGCTTCCTGCCAAAGGTCATCTGCAAGACACTTTAACTGAGATGGAACAAGACCTTCAAAGTGCTATTTCTTATGCAGGTGGACGTCAGGTTGCTGACCTTAAACACGTTGATTATGTTATCGTGAAAAACTCCATCTGGAATGGGGATGCTTCCCACTAAGACGGGCTATCCGTCTAGAAAAAAACTTGTTATTAGAGCAAATTTCTGTTATAATAAAACAAGTTTCCACCCTTAGTGTAATGGATATCACGTAAGATTCCGGTTCTTGAGATGGGGGTTCGATTCCCTCAGGGTGGATGTAAACATCCTAAGAAAGCCTTTAACAGGGCTTTTTTCTTTACACAGCCCTAAATTGGTCCTTAAAACTGAAAATCTCTTTTTAAAGAATTTCCAAATGCTCTTCAGTCCCGTTTTAAAGTGACTCAGGGGGCTTTTTTTGATATAATGAAAAGGACTGTTATCAGTTAGAAAGAGGTTGGTATGAAAGAATTACAAACTGTACTAAAGAACCATTTTGCAATCGAATTTGCAGACAAAAATTTACTGGAGACTGCCTTTACTCATACGAGTTATGCCAATGAGCACCGCCTCTTAAAAATTTCACACAATGAACGCTTGGAATTTTTAGGAGACGCTGTTCTACAGTTATTGATTTCAGAATATCTGTATAAAAAATACCCTAAAAAACCTGAGGGTGATTTGTCCAAACTCCGTGCCATGATTGTCCGCGAGGAGAGTTTGGCTGGTTTTGCGCGTGATTGCCAGTTTGATCAGTTTATCAAGCTGGGTAAGGGGGAAGAAAAGTCTGGTGGACGCAATCGTGACACCATTCTTGGTGATGCCTTTGAAGCTTTTCTTGGTGCCCTCCTTTTGGACAAGGATGTGGCCAAGGTCAAGGAATTTATCTATCAAGTCATGATTCCTAAGGTTGAAGCAGGCGAGTTTGAGATGATTACAGACTACAAAACCCATCTCCAAGAGTTACTTCAGGTCAATGGGGATGTGGCTATTCGTTATCAGGTAATTTCTGAAACGGGTCCTGCCCACGATAAGGTCTTTGATGTAGAAGTTCTCGTTGAAGGTAAGAGCATTGGTCAAGGTCAAGGTCGTTCTAAGAAATTAGCAGAGCAGGAAGCCGCCAAAAATGCCGTTGAGAAAGGGCTGGATTCATGTATTTAAAGGAAATCGAAATTCAGGGATTCAAGTCTTTTGCTGATAAGACCAAGGTCGTCTTTGACCAAGGTGTGACGGCAGTTGTTGGACCCAATGGATCTGGAAAGTCCAATATTACAGAAAGTCTGCGTTGGGCCTTGGGGGAGTCAAGTGTCAAGAGTCTCCGTGGTGGCAAGATGCTGGATGTTATCTTTGCTGGGACCGAAAGTCGCAAACCTCTCAATTATGCTTCTGTAGTTGTGACTCTGGATAATCATGACGGATTTATCAAGGATGCAGGACAAGAAATCAGGGTAGAACGCCATATCTATCGTAGTGGAGATAGCGAATACAAGATTGACGGAAAGAAAGTCCGTCTGCGTGATATTCATGATCTTTTCTTGGATACAGGTTTGGGACGAGATTCCTTCTCTATCATTTCCCAAGGGAAGGTTGAGGAGATTTTCAACTCCAAGCCTGAAGAACGCCGAGCCATTTTTGAAGAAGCTGCAGGAGTTTTGAAATACAAGACTCGTAGAAAAGAGACAGAGAGTAAACTACAACAAACTCAGGATAATTTAGACCGTTTAGAGGATATTATCTATGAGTTGGACAATCAAATCAAGCCTCTTGAGAAGCAAGCTGAAAATGCTCGTAAGTTTTTAGATTTGGAAGGTCAACGCAAGGCTATTTACTTGGATGTCCTTGTTGCTCAAATCAAGGAAAATAAGGCTGAACTAGAGTCGACAGAAGAAGAGTTAGCACAGGTTCAGGAACTCTTGACGAGCTACTACCAAAAGCGTGAAAAATTAGAAGAAGAAAATCAAACTCTTAAAAAGCAACGCCAAGATTTACAGGCTGAAATGGCCAAAGACCAAGGCAGTTTGATGGATTTGACCAGTCTGATTAGTGATTTAGAGAGAAAATTAGCCCTATCGAAACTGGAATCTGAGCAAGTAGCTCTGAATCAACAGGAAGCACAAGCCCGTTTGGCTACTTTGGAGGATAAGAGAAATTCACTCAGCAGAGAAAAATCTGATAAGGAAAGCTCTTTAGCACTCTTAGAGGAAAATCTAGTCCAAAATAATCAAAAACTCAATCGTTTAGAAGCTGAATTGCTAGCTTTTTCAGATGATCCTGATCAGATGATTGAGCTCTTACGTGAACGCTTTGTAGCCCTTTTACAAGAAGAAGCCGATGTCTCAAACCAGTTAACCCGTATCGAGAATGAGTTGGAAAATAGCCGTCAGCTTTCTCAAAAACAAGCAGATCAACTAGAAAAGCTCAAAGAACAACTGGCTTCAGCTAAAGAGAAGGCTAGTCAGCAAGAGGCTGAGCTTGAAACTGCCAAGGAGCAGGTTCAAAAATTATTAGCAGACTATCAAGTCTGTGCTAAGGAACAAGAGGAGCAAAAATCTTCCTATCAAGCTCAACAAAGTCAACTCTTTGATCGTCTGGACAGTCTTAAAAACAAGCAGGCTAGAGCTCAAAGTTTGGAAAATATCCTGAGAAATCATAGTAACTTTTATGCAGGTGTTAAGAGTGTTCTCCAAGAAAAAGCCCGCCTTGGTGGAATTATTGGTGCAGTCAGTGAGCACCTGACCTTTGATGTGCATTATCAAACTGCCCTAGAGATTGCGCTTGGAGCCAGCAGTCAGCATATCATCGTAGAAGATGAAGAGGCAGCAACCAAGGCGATTGATTTCCTCAAACGAAACAGAGCAGGTCGTGCAACCTTCCTTCCGTTGACGACTATCAAGGCTCGTACGATTTCAAGTCAGAACCAAGATACTATCGCATCAAGTTCAGGCTTCCTTGGTATGGCTGATGAGTTGGTGGCATTTGATAAGAGACTGGAAGCTATTTTCAAGAACTTGCTAGCTACGACGGCTATTTTTGATACTGTAGAGCATGCGCGTGCAGCAGCTCGCCAGGTTCGTTATCAGGTTCGTATGGTGACTTTGGACGGTACAGAGTTGCGCACAGGTGGTTCTTACGCAGGTGGAGCCAATCGCCAGAATAACAGTATTTTTATCAAGCCAGAGCTGAAGCAATTGCAAAAAGAAATTGCTGAAGAAGAAGCAAGCTTGCGTTCAGAAGAGGCGACTTTGAAGACCTTGCAAGATGAGATGACTAGATTGACAGAAAGATTAGAAGCAATCAAATCTCTAGGAGAGCAGGCTCGTATTCAGGAGCAGGGCTTATCCCTCTCTTATCAGCAAACCAGTCAGCAAGTTGAAGAGTTAGAAACTCTTTGGAAACTCCAAGAAGAGGAATTAGATCGTCTTTCTGAAGGAGATTGGCAAGCAGACAAGGAAAAATGCCAAGAGCGTCTTGCTACAATCGCCAGTGACAAGCAAAATCTGGAAGCTGAGATTGAAGAGATTAAGTCCAACAAAAATGCCATCCAAGAACGCTATCAAAACTTGCAGGAAGAGCTAGCGCAAGTTCGCCTGCTTAAGACAGAACTGCAAGGGCAAAAACGTTACGAAGTTGCTGATATTGAACGCTTAGGTAAGGAACTAAGTAATCTTGATCTTGAGCAAGAAGAAATCCAGCGACTTCTTCAAGAAAAGGTTGATAATCTGGAGAAGGTTGATACAGAATTGCTCAGTCAACAGGCGGAAGAAGCCAAAACTCAGAAAACAAATCTTCAACAAGGTTTGATTCGCAAGCAGTTTGAATTGGATGATATAGAAGGTCAGCTGGATGATATTGCCAGTCATTTGGATCAGGCTCGCCAACAGAATGAGGAGTGGATTCGCAAGCAAACACGTGCTGAAGCCAAGAAAGAAAAGGTCAGCGATCGCTTACGCCATTTACAAAGCCAATTAACAGACCAATATCAGATTAGCTATACTGAAGCTCTAGAAAAGGCGCATGAGTTGGAAAATCTCAATCTGGCAGAGGAGGAAGTTAAGAATTTAGAGAAGGCTATTCGCTCACTGGGGCCTGTCAATTTGGATGCTATTGAACAGTACGAAGAAGTTCACAGCCGTCTGGATTTCCTCAATAGCCAGCGAGATGATATTTTGTCAGCGAAAAACCTGCTCCTTGAGACCATTACAGAGATGAATGATGAGGTCAAGGAACGCTTTAAATCAACCTTTGAAGCTATTCGTGAGTCTTTCAAAGTGACCTTTAAGCAGATGTTTGGCGGAGGTCAGGCGGACCTGATTTTGACTGAGGGAGACTTGCTGACAGCTGGGGTTGAGATTTCAGTCCAACCACCAGGTAAGAAAATCCAGTCGCTTAACCTCATGAGTGGTGGTGAAAAAGCCTTATCAGCTCTTGCTTTGCTCTTCTCTATCATTCGAGTTAAGACTATCCCGTTTGTTATCTTGGATGAGGTAGAGGCTGCGCTGGACGAAGCCAATGTTAAACGTTTTGGGGATTACCTCAATCGATTTGACAAGGACAGCCAGTTTATCGTTGTGACCCACCGTAAGGGAACCATGGCAGCGGCTGATTCTATCTATGGAGTGACTATGCAAGAATCAGGTGTCTCAAAAATTGTTTCGGTCAAGTTAAAAGATTTGGAAGAAACAGTAGACTAGTTACCAAACGATAGCATCTCTTAGGGGATGCTATTTTTTAAAACTAACATCTTGAATGATTTTTTAAGGTCAGTTCAGGCGCAAAAAACGACATTTGGGCTTTCCTTTTAGCGAAAAGGCTTTCTCTATGATATAATAGTTTCATGATTACAACAGTACCTATAAAAAATGAAAAAGACATCGCAGTACCGGATAAAACAGTTCTTGTTTTAGGCTATTTTGACGGTATTCATAAGGGACATCAGAAGCTTTTTGAAGTAGCTAGTAAGGCTTCGATGAAAGATTATCTTCCAGTTGTTGTGATGACCTTTACAGAGTCCCCTAAGCTTGCTTTGCAACCTTACAAGCCAGAATTAATGCTTCATATTGTTAGCCATGAAGAACGAGAACATAAGATGAAATGGCACGGAGTAGAGGCTCTTTTCCTACTTGACTTTAGTAGTAAATTTGCTAGTTTAACGGGGCAAGAGTTCTTTGATACCTATGTTAGAGCATTAAAACCAGCGATTATTGTAGCGGGATTTGATTACACGTTTGGTTCTGATAAGAAAACTGCGGATGATTTGAAGGACTATTTTGATGGAGAAATCATCATTGTTCCTCCCGTTGAGGATGAAAAGGGGAAAATTAGTTCTACTCGTATTCGTCAAGCTATTCTTGATGGAGATGTCAGAGAAGCTGGTCAGTTACTTGGCACTCCTCTACCATCACGTGGAATGGTTGTTCATGGCAATGCTCGTGGACGGACTATCGGTTACCCAACAGCAAACTTAGTTTTAAGAGATCGAACCTATATGCCAGCTGATGGTGTTTACGTAGTCGATGTCGAAGTGCAGCGTAAAAGATATCGTGGAATGGCGAGTGTCGGGAAAAATGTTACTTTCGATGGAGAAGAGCCACGTTTTGAAGTCAATATTTTTGATTTTTCAGATGACATTTACGGTGAGACAGTCATTGTCTACTGGCTAGACCGTGTCCGTGAAATGGTCAAATTTGACTCTGTTGAAGAACTGGTAGACCAACTCCATAAAGATGAAGAAATTGCTCGGAATTGGAATGATGGAGATTCTGTCATTTAAAGGTCTCAGGTATAGAAAATGTCTGAAAAAGCTACTAGATGGATTAGTTATTTTGGTAGTAGTTTTGATAGTTTGATACAAAGCACTTTCAGTCCTCCTAGTTTCCTATTTTAGTAACTGTTTATGTTCAAATTATAGACGAGGCTTTATTATGCAAACGCAAGAAGAAATGAATGTTCTGGTACCCGAAAAATTAGCAGAAATTGAGCGTGATTTCGATGTCACAGTTTTGTGGGCTATTGAGTCTGGTAGTCGTGCATGGGGCTTTGAGTCTCCCGATAGTGACTTTGATGTACGATTTATCTACAAACACAAGCAAGATTTTTATCTCCGTTTGAATAAACAGCGCGATGTTATCGAACTACCAATTGACGATACTTGGGATGTGAGTGGCTGGGATTTAGACAAGACTTTAAAACTCCTTTATAAGTCTAATCCTACACTATTTGAATGGTTACAGTCACAAATTGTTTATCAACAAACGGATTTTATCGAGCACATACGTCCACTTGCAACCCAGTATTTTTCTGAGAAAAAAATGCTGTACCATTACTTGAACACTGCAAGAACTCAAATGAATAAGTATCTTTCAGGAGACAAGGTCAAACCTAAAAAATATTTCTATGCGCTGCGTCCTATTTTGGCTTGTCGCTGGATTGAAAAATATCATTCTGTTCCACCGATTTTGTTTGATGATTTGGTCAAAGAATTGCTTCCTTCTCAAATGCAGGAGCATGTATCAAGGTTACTTGACATTAAGATAAACGGTCCCGAAAGTATGGAAATTGATCCGATAATGCCAATCCAGTACTACATCATCAAAAACATCAAAGAGCTGGATGCATACGTTCAAAGTGTTACCGAGGTGAAGAAAGACTGGAAAGCTCTAAATCAATTTTTTCTTGAAGAATTAGGGCATGACTGAGGTTGTTTATGGGTAAATGGACATGTAAATGCGGGCAAGCGATGAACGACCATAGAACGCCTGATCCAAATGCTTATTCGGTATACTCGGATGAGTTGTTAGTAGAAATCATGAATAAAAAAGATGGTAATGATTCAATTTCTTATGAAGACATTTCAGAGGCGTCATTTTATATGTGGAAGTGTCCTAAATGCGGTAGTTTCATGGTTTTTGGCGAAGACGGAGATGGAGATCGCTTTACTTTTTATGAACGCCAAGAAGTTGAAAAGGTCGAGCATCTCTTTGATCCGGATCAAGAGTTAAATATCGTTGTTGTTGAGTTTCAGGAGGGAGGAAATGGCTATACTTATATCTGCGATGACCCAAATATCCATATTGGGCACGCTGTTATTGTCCCAGTAGGGAAGGAAAATACTGAAAAAACTGCTTTAGTTGTACAGAAGTATCATGCCTTACCAAAGGATATCACTTTTCCTGTTGAAAAGTTAAAATGTGTCATTCGTAGGTATTCATATTTCAACCCATTTACTTCGAAAATCGTTTGTAGAAATTTAATTAAGCTGGGAAGAATTCTTGATGTTTGCTCTAAAAACGCTAAACCTGCGCCTCAGCAAACATATTACGTTATCAAAACTCCCTTAGGCTATTTCTGGTTAGAATTAAATGGAGTTCCGATTCCAATGAAAATCACACAGATTCAAGTCAGCGATAAAAAGTACCAAGTAGACAGCGCCTTTTATATAAAGCCTTCAGAGATTAACTGTAGAAGATTCTATGAACTGGAGTTGTGTGCTGATTTTGATATTGATGCCTCGAGATGGATCGATGTTCTCTCGGATGAAAACGTTTGGGGCAATAGCTGGGAACTAAATGGCCTTCAATTTGGTATTACTGCTGGGGAGTCTCCAGAATTTGAAGACGAAGTTGTTGCAAGAAAATATAGTCGTGTCCCACTTTATTCTGACTGGCACCCTGAATTTGAAGATTATTATGGATTCAGCTTAGCTTGGAAAAAATACGAGTCTGATAGCGATTTGTCAATAGATTTTTATACAACATAAGAAAGTTATAAAACATCAAAAATTACATCTTACTATAGACTATTTAACAAAAAACGAACAGGCTCTTTTTCTGTCATTCAGAAAAGAACTTGTTCGTTTTGTCTTTTTTTCTTTTAAAACACGCGATAAACATAGGGATTCTCTGGTTTATCGACTTTGGTAAAGCTGTCAATTTCCAAGGTTGGGAGATTTTGTTTGAGTTCTTTATGGTAGTGATTGACCAGTTTTCCTTTGGCTGTAATCCAGGTATTATTTTCATACTGACGGGTATTTCCCTTTGTCAGCAATCCATACACACCCGAATCTGCGATACAGTGGATAATGCCGAAGCGGAACAGAAATTGGCTATTAGCATGACTGGGGTCATTATAGACAAAGCCTGTGAACTGGACTGTCTTGCCCTCGAATTCATCTGGATAGTCGTAGATAGCCTCCATGACTTCCATATAGTTTTCATTCGTGATGTGAATGCTCTCTTGGGACAAGTATTTATCCGCCGCCGTTCTCATTTCCTTTTCATAGGCTGTTTTTGAGAAATAAGAACTGGTATCTGGTTTCAAATATTGGCTTGTTGTCCCTTCACTTGTCTGAATGGCTTGATCCGTGCCTTCTGATAAGGGGAAATGATAGCCTTTGGCTGAAACGGTCTGAGAATCCAAGCTAACAGTTGGAAAAGTTAAGCCAACGACAATTGGAATGGCAAGAAGAGCAACACTCGTCACCTTAGCCATTCGGCTGTTCAGATGGCTATGGGTTTTGACTTGCTTCATCCAGATATACAATTGAACAATAGCCAAGATAAAGGAAAGTACCATGGAAATATAGGCCAGATAGGAATAGTGCATGTTGATGTACTGGTTTAATTTGCCCGACAGATGGAGATAAATAGTCAATTCAAAATAGCCAGCTAAAACTAAAAATCGAATCATAGGATGACTCCAATCAAGAGAGAATACACTAAGACGACAAGAGTCACAATCATAATGAAGTGACTGATAAATCGTGCTTTCAAGTAATTTTTCATCATGAGAATATTTTTGATATCCAGCATTGGGCCAATGACGAGAAAGGCCAAAACTGGTGCTAAGCCGAAACTCGATAGAAGAGAAGCCCCGATAAAGGCATCCGCCTCACTACAGAGCGACAGAAGAAAGGCCAAAAGCATCAAAAGCAGGATGGCAAAAAGAGGGGTTGCGCTGATAGAGGTTAGAATCCGAGTCGGAACATAAACCTGTATAACAGAGGCAAAGAGACAGCCAAATACCAAATAACGCCCCGTATCAAAAAATTCATCAATGGCTTGCACAAAAACTTGAAAAACTTTTTTTGCAGGACTCAAATGAGAAAAATCGTGCTCATGACAGGCCAAACGATTTTCTTTTTGAATCGGTTCTTGCCAGAAGAATCCTAGAAAAATCCCAAGTATCACAGCCACTACAATGGAACCTAGAGCTCGTAACAGAGTGACATGGAAGGAGTTCCCAAAGGCAGAATAGGTCGCAAAGAGAACAATAGGATTGATAACAGGCGCTGTTACGAGAAAGGGAACAGCCGTGTAACTGGGAACCTTTTTTTCCAGAAAACGATTGATAATGGGGACAATCCCACATTCGCAAGAAGGGAAAAGTATACCAACGAAGGTGCCAAAAAAGATTCTCCCCCAACGATTTCGAGGGAGAAAATGATAAACCTTTTCAGGTGTGATATAAACCTCAATCAGCCCTGAAACAATACTTCCTATCAGAACGAAGGGTAGGGCTTCAATGATAATGGAGAGAAAAATGGCTCCAGTCTGAAGCACACTAGAAGGGAGTTGTTGGAAAGCAGTCATCTATTTTTTCTTTTCTGCTTTAGCTTTTTTCTCTTTGTCATCAGGGAAAGTGACTTGTTTCAAATCTGGGAGTTTAGCAAACTCTTCAAACATCTTGTCCAAGTCGTCCGTTTTTGTAAATTTTACAGCCATAGGTGTACCTCGATTCTAAATTCTACCTCTATTATACTATTATTTTGAGGAAAATGGCGTTTTTTAATTTGTTTTCGATAGTTGATACTCTTCGAAAATCTCTTCAAACCATGTCAACTTCGCCTTGCCGTAGATATATGTAACTGACTTCGTCAGTCTTATCTACTACCTCAAAACGGTGTTTTGAGCAATCTGTGGCTAGCTTCCTAGTTTGTTTTTTGATTTTCATTGAGTATGAAAAGGATTGGAGCAAGCCTTCTAGCTTATGGTATAATAGATTCATGGAAAAAAAATATGAAAAAATCTCCCAGGATTTGGGAGTGACGTTAAAGCAAATTGATACTGTTCTAAGTTTGACAGCAGAAGGGGCGACTATTCCCTTTATCGCTCGTTATCGCAAGGACATGACTGGTAGTCTGGATGAGGTGGCGATTAAGGCTATTATCGACTTGGATAAAAGTCTGACAAATCTCAACGACCGTAAGGAAGCTGTTTTAGCTAAGATTCAAGAACAAGGCAAGTTGACCAAGGAGTTGGAAGAGGCAATCTTAGCTGCCGAAAAATTAGCAGACGTTGAAGAACTCTATCTTCCTTATAAGGAAAAGCGTCGTACCAAGGCAACCATTGCCCGTGAAGCCGGACTCTTCCCACTTGCTCGCTTAATCTTGCAGAATGTAGCGGACTTAGAGAAGGAAGCTGAAAAGTTTGTCTGTGAAGGATTTGCGACTGGTAAGGAAGCATTGTCTGGTGCAGTTGATATTTTGGTTGAAGCCTTATCGGAAGATGTGACCTTGCGTTCCATGACTTATCAGGAAGTGCTGAGACACTCTAAACTCACTTCTCAAGTCAAGGATGAAAGTCTTGATGAAAAGCAGGTTTTTCAAATTTACTATGATTTTTCAGAGACGGTTGGGAACATGCAGGGTTATCGTACCTTGGCTCTCAATCGCGGGGAGAAGCTAGGTGTCTTGAAGGTTGGTTTTGAACATGCAACGGACCGTATTCTTGCCTTCTTTGCTGCTCGTTTCAAGGTAAAAAATACCTACATTGATGAAGTGGTTCAGCAATCTGTTAAGAAAAAAGTCTTGCCCGCTATCGAGCGCCGTATTCGGACAGAATTGACTGAGAAAGCGGAAGAAGGGGCTATCCAACTCTTTTCGGACAACCTACGCAATCTCCTCTTGGTTGCTCCTCTAAAAGGGCGCGTGGTTCTTGGATTTGACCCTGCCTTTCGTACAGGTGCCAAGCTAGCTGTCGTAGATGCAACTGGGAAAATGCTGACAACTCAGGTTATTTATCCTGTTAAACCAGCATCAGCTCGTCAAATCGAAGAAGCCAAGAAAGATTTGGCAGACTTGATTGGTCAATACAGTGTAGAGATTATTGCCATCGGAAATGGTACTGCTAGTCGTGAAAGTGAAGCCTTTGTGGCGGAAGTTCTTAAAGATTTTTCAGAAGTCAGCTATGTTATCGTCAATGAAAGTGGTGCTTCTGTCTATTCTGCTAGTGAATTAGCTCGTCAGGAGTTTCCAGACTTGACAGTTGAAAAACGCTCTGCTATTTCTATCGCCCGTCGTTTACAAGATCCTCTTGCGGAATTGGTCAAAATCGATCCTAAGTCAATTGGTGTCGGCCAGTACCAGCATGATGTCAGTCAGAAGAAATTGTCTGAAAGTCTGGATTTTGTCGTAGATACTGTGGTGAACCAAGTCGGTGTCAATATCAATACGGCCAGCCCAGCTCTTCTTTCACACGTAGCTGGACTCAATAAAACCATTTCTGAAAACATTGTCAAATACCGTGAGGAAGAAGGAAAAATCACTTCACGCGCTCAAATCAAGAAAGTTCCGCGTCTGGGTGCCAAGGCTTTTGAACAGGCAGCTGGTTTCCTCCGTATCTCTGAAAGTAGCAATATCCTTGATAATACAGGAGTTCACCCAGAAAATTACGCTGCCGTTAAGGAACTTTTCAAACGTTTGGACATTAAAGACCTAAACGAAGAAGCCCAAAGTAAACTCAAGTCCCTTTCAGTCAAGGAAATGGCGCAAGAGCTAGACCTTGGTCCAGAAACTCTTAAAGATATCATTGCAGATCTTCTCAAACCAGGTCGAGATTTCCGTGATTCCTTTGACGCACCTGTGCTTCGCCAAGATGTCCTAGATATCAAGGATTTAGTGGTTGGTCAGAAGCTAGAGGGTGTTGTGCGTAACGTTGTTGATTTCGGTGCCTTCGTTGACATTGGGATTCATGAGGACGGTCTGATTCATATTTCCCATATGAGTCGCAAATTTATCAAACATCCTAGCCAAGTGGTGTCAGTCGGTGATTTGGTAACGGTCTGGGTTAAGAAAATTGATACTGAACGTGAAAAAGTCAATCTGTCGCTTCTAGCTCCAAATGAAACTGACTGATTACGTTAAGCAGGTTTCACTAGAAGACTTCAGCAGACCTTTTATCCATCATGTTCAGTGGAATAGGCGTCTACGTTCGACAGGTGGGCGATTTTTCCCCAAAGATGGGCATTTGGATTTCAACCCAAAGGTTTATCAGGAACTGGGTCTGGATGTTTTTAGGAAAATTGTCCGACATGAACTCTGTCATTATCACCTCTATTTTCAAGGGAAGGGCTATCAACACAAGGATCGGGATTTTAAGGAACTGTTGAAAGCAGTGGATGGATTACGCTTTGTGCCCACCTTGCCAAATAGCAACTCCAAACCAATTAAGCTCTATCGTTGCCAATCCTGCCAGCAAAGTTATCATCGCAAGCGAAAGATTGATATCAAACGCTATCGCTGTGGACTTTGTCGAGGTAAATTGCTACTAATAAATCAGCCTGAGGACTGATGAAAGCCGAGCCTACCCGTGTTATACTATGTCTAACCTAGCAGAAAGAGGAAATATCATGAACAGTAAATTTTATAAAATGAGACGAAATCGTATGATTTCAGGAGTTTTGGCAGGTCTGTCAGACAAGTGGAACTTTGATGTTACCCTTGTTCGTTTCTTATTTGCCATTTTTACAGTCGCAAACTTTGGACTTGGCGTGATTATCTATATCATCCTAGCTTCTATCATGCCTACCAAGGAAGAAATCGAAGCAGAAATGTACGGAACAGGCCCACGTAAACGCAAAGAAGCCCAAGCTATTGACGACAATGAAGGCTGGTTTTGGTGAGGTAGAAACAGTTATTTTACTGTTAGTCTATGAATTCGACTAATCTATTTTAACATTTCTTGAACCCTTGTATCCGCAAGGGTTTTCTTCTTACTTTCTTTTTATGGTAAAATATTTTTAATGAAATGCCTACATTTCCCCCAATCTTACAAAAATGTAAGATTAAAGTCTCTTTTGTAAGGTTAGGTTATGGCAAGCAGTCTTTTTTTGATGTAAACTAGACTCATAAAGAACAAAGGAGTAACATCATGAAACAAATCTTACATAAGAAAACAAGAAAACCAAGCCACAAAGATATCGAGCGCGTTCAGCTGGGATGCGCTATGATGCAAGCAACATTTCATTTGATGGGATATTAAGAAAGGAGATTCTCATGACACTTTTAGATGTAAAACACGTTCAAAAAATTTACAAAACTCGTTTTCAGGGCAACCAAGTAGAAGCCCTTAAGGATATTCACTTTACCGTCGAAAAGGGTGACTACGTTGCCATCATGGGTGAGTCTGGTTCTGGTAAATCAACTCTTCTCAATATTCTAGCTATGCTGGATAAACCAACTCGTGGTCAGGTTTACCTGAATGGAACAGACACCGCAACCATTAAAAATTCACAGGCTTCTAGCTTCCGTCGTGAAAAGCTGGGCTTTGTCTTCCAAGACTTTAACTTGCTAGATACTCTGTCTGTCAAGGACAATATCTTGCTTCCGCTTGTCTTGTCAAGAAGACCTATTACGGAAATGATGAAGAAATTGGTGGTGACAGCTGAGAATCTAGGTATCAACCAATTGCAAGAGAAGTACCCTTACGAGATTTCAGGTGGGCAGAAACAGCGTGTAGCAGTAGCCCGCGCCATCATCACAGAACCTGAAATTCTCCTTGCGGATGAGCCAACAGGCGCCCTTGACTCCAAATCATCTGCAGCTCTTCTTGATGTTTTTGATGAAATCAATGAGCGCGGCCAAACCATTCTCATGGTAACCCACTCAACAGCAGCAGCTAGCAGAGCTAAACGTGTACTCTTTATCAAAGACGGCATTCTTTACAACCAAATCTACCGTGGAGAGAAGACAGAACGTCAGATGTTCCAAGAAATCTCTGATACCTTGACTGTCATGGCAAGCGAGGTGAATTAGTATGTTTCGATTAACCAATAAGTTAGCGGTATCGAACTTGATTAAAAACCGCAAACTCTACTATCCTTTTGCGCTGGCTGTTCTCTTGGCAGTCACCGTCACCTATCTCTTTTACTCTCTAACCTTCAATCCCAAGATTGCAGAAATTCGTGGAGGGACAACCATTCAAGCTACTCTTGGATTTGGTATGTTTGTCGTCACCCTTGCGTCAGCTATTATTGTCCTTTATGCCAATAGTTTTGTCATGAAGAATCGTTCCAAGGAACTGGGGATTTATGGCATGTTGGGATTGGAGAAACGTCACCTGATCAGTATGACCTTTAAGGAGTTAGTGGTATTTGGGATTCTAACTGTTGGAGCAGGTATCGGTATTGGAGCCTTGTTTGACAAGTTGATTTTCGCTTTCCTACTCAAACTGATGAAATTAAAGGTAGAACTAGTCGCTACTTTCCAGATGAAAGTTGTCATTACAGTACTTGTTGTCTTTGGTTTGATTTTCCTAGGCCTCGTGTTCCTGAATTCCCTTCGAATTGCCCGTATGAATGCCCTTCAGCTCTCGCGTGAGAAAGCAAGCGGAGAGAAAAAAGGTCGTTTCCTACCTCTACAAACTATTCTTGGTTCGATTAGTTTAGGGATTGGATATTATCTTGCCCTTACGGTAAAAGATCCTCTTACAGCCTTAACAACCTTCTTCCTAGCTGTTTTGCTGGTTATCTTTGGAACTTATCTCTTGTTTAACGCAGGGATTACCGTTTTCCTCCAAATGTTGAAGAAAAATAAGAAATATTATTACCAGCCAAATAACCTGATCTCAGTGTCTAATTTGATTTTCCGTATGAAGAAAAATGCGGTTGGACTAGCAACTATCGCTATCTTGTCAACAATGGTTTTGGTGACCATGTCTGCAGCGACTAGTATTTTCAATGCCTCAGAAAGCTTTAAAAAAGTTCTAAATCCTCATGATTTTGGGGTTTCAGGGCAAAATGTTGAAAAAGAAGATTTGGACAAACTCTTGAGCCAGTTTGCAAGTGACAAAGGTTATAATATTAAAGAGAAAGAAGTGCTTCGTTACACTTACTTTGGTGTTGCAAACCAAGAAGGAAATAAGTTAACTATTTTTGAAAAAGGACAAAACCGTGTCCAACCCACAACAGTTTTCATGGTATTTGACCAAAAAGATTATGAAAATATGACTGGTCAAAAACTGTCTCTATCAGGAAATGAGGTCGGACTCTTTGCAAAGAATGAGGGAGTTAAAGAACAGAAAACTCTAACTCTGAACGATCATCAATTTTCTGTCAAAGAAGAATTTACTAAAGATTTCATTGTCAACCATGTCCCAAATCAGTTTAATATTTTGACTGCTGATTACAATTACCTTGTTGTTCCTAATTTGCAAGCATTTTTGGATCAATTCCCAGATTCGGCTATCTATAATCAGTTTTACGGTGGCATGAATGTAAATGCCAGCGAAGAAGAACAACTCAAGGTTGCTGAAGAATATGATAAATACCTCAATCAATTTAATGCTCAATTAAACAAGGAAGGTAGCTATGTTTATGGTAGCAATCTATCAGATGCTAGTGCTCAAATGAGTGCCCTCTTTGGTGGTGTCTTCTTTATCGGTATTTTCCTATCCATTATCTTTATGGTCGGAACCGTTCTGGTCATCTACTACAAACAAATTTCTGAAGGCTACGAAGACCGTGAACGCTTTATTATCTTGCAGAAAGTCGGTTTAGATCAAAAGCAAATCAAGCAAACCATTAACAAACAGGTTTTAACTGTTTTCTTTCTTCCTTTGCTTTTTGCCTTCATACATCTCGCCTTTGCCTACCATATGCTTAGTCTGATTTTAAAAGTGATTGGTGTAATAGATACGAATATGATGTTGATTGTGACCTTGTCTATCTGCGCTATCTTCCTTATCGCCTATGTGCTGATTTTCATGATTACTTCAAGAAGTTATCGCAAGATTGTCCAAATGTAAAAAAAGATACCTCGACTTCAAAATCGAGGTATTTCTTGTCTTCTAAATGCTGAAAAGTTGTCCGAGTAAGAAGGTAACTCCCATGGTCAAGAGACCAATAGCAAGGTTCCGAATCATAGCCGTTTTGGTTGGGGCTTTTCCAAGTCTTGCACTAGTGTAACCAGTGAGAAGAAGGGCCACACCGACGATAAGGACGGTAGCAAGGATGCGGTATTCACTTGGGAAAATGGTAATTGAAAGCATGGGTGGTAAGCTACCAAGGAAAAAAGAAATAAAGCTAGAGATGGCAGCGTGCCAAGGATTGGTAAACTCTTCATACTCTATCCCGTATTTTTCCTCTACCAAAGCCTTGAGCGGATTATTTAAAAAGGCTTTGTTGGTGAGAAGTTGGGCTGATGTTTCACACTCGCCATTTTGAATATAGGCAGCATAGAGGGACTTTTTGGCTAGTTCCATATCTTGGTCTAGCAAGACTTGCTCACGCGCAACGGCCGCTTCCTCAGTATCTTTTTGAGTTGAAACGGACACATATTCTCCACCTGCCATCGAAAAGGCACCGGCCAAAATAGCCGCAAATCCTGATAAAAAGATAATCCAGATATTGCTCGTAGCACTGGCAACCCCAATAACCACACCAGCGATGGAAATAATCCCATCATTAGCACCAAGAACACCCGCACGCAGGATATTTAAACGACCTGCAAAATTTGAATCGATTTCGTGATTTGTTTCTGACATACTATTCTCCTTTTTATCCAGTATAAAGGAAAGAGGTAATGAAATCAATCTTTTAAAAGTATCTGAAAAAAGTTGCACGATTTTAATTTTACGAGCTTTTTTAAAAGTTAGAAACACCACTAGCTAGTAGAGAAGGATAAAAGAGATGCAAAGCTGATAGACTCGTCCTTTTTCTAGTTATCTATGGTATAATAGGAGGTAGATTTACTAATCGGAGTAAGAAAGATTTTATGATTAAACTAGTAGCAACGGATATGGACGGAACCTTCCTAGATGAGAATGGACGCTTTGATATGGACCGTCTCAAGTCTCTCTTGGTTTCCTACAAGGAAAAAGGGATTTACTTTGCGGTAGCTTCAGGGCGCGGATTTCTGTCTCTAGAAAAATTATTTGCTGATGTTCGTGATGACATTATTTTCATCGCGGAAAATGGCAGTTTGGTAGAATATCAAGGTCAGGACTTGTATGAAGCGACTATGTCTCGTGAGTTTTATTTATCAACTTTTGAAATGCTGAAAACTTCACCTTATGTAGATATCAATAAACTGCTCTTGACGGGAAAAAAGGGAGCTTATGTTCTAGATACGGTTGATGAGACCTATTTGAAAGTGAGCCAGCACTATAATGAAAATATCCAAAGAGTAGCGAGTTTGGAAGATATCACAGATGACATTTTTAAATTTACAACCAACTTCACAGAAGAAACGCTAGAAGCTGGGGAAGCTTGGGTTAATGAAAATGTCCATGGTGTTAAGGCCATGACAACTGGCTTTGAATCTATTGATATTGTTCTGGACTATGTCGATAAGGGTGTGGCCATTGTTGAATTAGCTAAAAAACTTGGTATCACAATGGATCAGGTTATGGCTTTTGGAGACAATCTAAATGACTTGCATATGATGCAGGTTGTGGGACATCCTGTGGCTCCTGAAAATGCACGACCAGAGATTTTAGAATTAGCAGAGACTATGATTGGTCACCATAAGGACCAGTCGGTTATCGCTTATATGGAGGGCTTATAATGGTAGATATAAAATTGATTGCATTGGACTTGGATGGGACCTTGCTGACTACTGATAAAAGGCTGACGGATCGTACCAAGGCAACCTTGAAAGCTGCGCGTGATCGTGGTATTAAGGTCGTATTGACAACTGGTCGTCCCTTAAAAGCTATGGATTTCTTTCTCCATGAGCTAGGGACTGACGGTCAGGAAGATGAGTATACGATTACCTTTAATGGTGGTTTAGTTCAGAAAAATACAGGTGAAATCCTTGATAAGACAGTCTTTTCATATGATGATGTGGCACGTTTGTATGAAGAAACAGAGAAATTATCACTACCTCTTGATGCCATCTCAGAAGGAACAGTTTATCAAATCCAATCGGACCAAGAAAGTCTTTATGCTAAATTCAATCCAGCATTGACCTTTGTTCCAGTGGACTTTGAAGACTTGTCTAGTCAAATGACCTATAATAAATGCGTGACTGCCTTTGCTCAAGAACCCTTGGATGCAGCCATTCAAAAGATTTCTCCAGAATTGTTTGACCAATATGAAATCTTTAAATCACGTGAAATGTTGCTAGAGTGGTCACCAAAGAATGTTCATAAAGCAACAGGATTGGCTAAACTAATCAGTCATCTTGGAATCGACCAAAGCCAAGTCATGGCTTGTGGTGACGAGGCCAATGACCTTTCTATGATTGAATGGGCAGGGCTCGGTGTTGCCATGCAAAATGCTGTTCCTGAAGTCAAGGCAGTCGCAAATGTAGTGACACCAATGACCAACGATGAAGAGGCTGTCGCCTGGGCTATCGAAGAATATGTGCTAAAGGAGAACTAAGATATGGGATTATTTGACCGTCTATTCGGAAAAAAAGAAGAACCTAAAATCGAAGAAGTTGTAAAAGAAGCTCTGGAAAATCTTGATTTGTCTGAAGATACAGAAGCTGAGGAAGTTTCTCAAGAAGTGGCAGAAGTTGAAAGTTCTGAAGAAGGTCTGCTCGAAGAAGAGGAAAATCAAGATACAGTTGAAGAAAGTCTGGATTCAGAGCCAGATGTAGAGGTTCATCAAGAAAAAGTCGAAGAATTGCTAAACTCAGAAGAAGTCACAGAGGAAGAGAATACTGAGCTCCTAGAGACTGTAGAAGAAAATAGTTCTGAAGTGCTTGAACCAGAAACGTCTCAAGTAGAAGAAACTGTTCAGGAAAAATATGATCGCAGTCTTAAGAAAACTCGTACAGGCTTCGGTGCTCGCTTGAATGCCTTCTTTGCCAACTTCCGTTCTGTTGACGAAGAATTCTTCGAGGAATTGGAAGAACTGCTGATCATGAGTGACGTTGGTGTCCAGGTGGCTTCTAATTTAACTGAGGAACTACGCTACGAAGCCAAGCTTGAAAACGCCAAGAAACCCGACGCACTACGCCGTGTCATCATTGAGAAATTGGTTGAGCTTTATGAAAAAGATGGCAACTACGATGAACAAATCCACTTCCAAGATGGCTTGACTGTCATGCTCTTCGTCGGTGTGAATGGTGTTGGGAAAACAACTTCTATCGGGAAACTAGCCCACCGCTACAAACAAGCTGGCAAGAAAGTCATGTTGGTTGCGGCAGATACCTTCCGTGCAGGGGCAGTAGCCCAGCTAGCTGAATGGGGCCGTCGTGTTGATGTTCCTGTTGTGACGGGGCCTGAAAAAGCTGATCCAGCAAGTGTGGTCTTTGATGGGATGGAACGTGCTGTAGCTGAAGGTATTGACATTCTCATGATTGATACGGCTGGTCGTCTGCAAAACAAGGACAACCTCATGGCCGAGTTGGAGAAGATTGGACGTATCATCAAACGTGTTGTGCCAGAAGCGCCTCATGAAACTTTCTTGGCTCTTGATGCATCAACAGGTCAGAATGCCCTAGTACAGGCCAAAGAATTTTCAAAAATTACCCCTTTGACAGGAATAGTCTTGACTAAGATTGATGGAACTGCTCGTGGTGGTGTAGTATTAGCCATCCGTGAAGAACTCAACATTCCTGTAAAATTGATTGGTTTTGGTGAAAAAATCGATGATATCGGTGAGTTTAACTCAGAAAACTTTATGAAGGGTCTCTTGGAAGGCTTAATCTAATCAGAAGTAAAAATCCTGCAAGCTACAAACTTGCAGGATTTTTTTATTCTAAACGACCATCTTGACGATAGGCGATATCTGGTTGCCAAGTCCATTTGGCACCGAATTTTTCAAGTAAGTCAAAGCTTGCTTGGGGTCCCATGCTTCCAGCTTTATAGTCATGAAGTGGGGCACCATTTTTAGCCCAGAGCTCTTCGATACGGTCAATCAATTTCCATGACGCACCAACTTCATCCCAGTGGCTAAAGTTAGTTGAGTTGTTATTTAGAACATCATAGATCAATTTCTCGTATGGTTCTGGAGAAGCACCAGTTGCGGTCGCATCTGTACGGTAATCCAGTGAGTTCGGAGCTAAGTTGAATTCTTCTCCTACCTGCTTACCATTTAGGCTAAGAGAGAAGCCTTCTGTTGGTTGGATATAGATGGTCAAAATGTTTGGAGCAAGTGGTTCTCCAAAGATAGAGTCCATTTGTTTAAAGACGATGTTGACATGAGTGCCTTTTTCAGTCAGACGTTTACCAGTACGGAAGAAGAAAGGAACACTACGGAAGCGATCGCTGTTTACAAAGAAGGCACCAGATGCAAAGGTTTCAGTTGTAGATTCTGGATTTACATTTGGCTCGCTACGATAAGAGATGTATTTCATGCCATCAATCTTACCAGAACGGTATTGACCACGGATAAAGTGTTCTTTAAGTTCTTCATCAGTTGGATGATAGAGGTTTTTAAAGACCTTAATCTTCTCAGCACGAATCTCATCTTTTGTGAAGCTTGCTGGCTTATCCATGGCGAGGAGAGAAAGAAGTTGTAGTGTATGGTTTTGTACCATGTCACGGAGGGCACCAGATTGGTCATAGTAGCCACCACGTTCTTCTACACCCAAACGCTCTGCAAAAGTAATTTGCACATTGTCGATAAAGTCCTTGTTCCAAACATTTTCAAAAATCAAGTTTGCAAAGCGAACTGCAAAGATACTTTGGATCATTTCCTTACCAAGATAATGATCGATACGGAAAATTTGTTCTTCGTTAAATGTCGCTAGGAGTTCGTCATTCAACTTGCTTGCAGTTGCGTAATCTGTTCCAAATGGCTTCTCAACGATTAAACGTTCAAAACCTTTACCATCTACAATGTTTTCCGATTTGAGGTGTTTGGCAATGGTTCCAAAGAATTGAGGAGCCATCGACAAGAAGAAGAGCTTGTTGTGTTCAGCTTGGTACTTGTCATTTAATTCAGCCTGCAATTGACGTAGAGCAATGTAGTGTTCTGTATCATTGACATCATGACTTTGATAGTAGAAGTGGCTAGCGAACTCCTGAGCTTGTTCGGTACTATCTGCCAAATCAAGGATAGATTCGACTACAACAGATTCAAAATATTCCTTGCTCCAAGGACGACGGGCAGTTCCAATAACGGCAAAGTGCTCGGAAAGATTGCCGGATTTATATAGTCTAAAAAGGGAAGGGTAGAGCTTGCGTTTAGCCAGGTCTCCACTCGCACCGAAAATTGTAACAATAACCTTAGATGACATCTAGCTACCTAATTTCTATTTTTATTCCTAGTCTTGCTAGGTATGAGGAAATCTCATTTCATAAACTTAATTCTAACATAATTTTCCGAAAAATCAAAAAATCCAATACGAGATAGAAAAAAACTGCAAGGAAATCCTTACAGTTTGAGTTTAGACGTTTAAGACCTTGTCCAAGAAATCTTTCAGACGTGGGTGTTGAGGGTTATCAAAGATTTGATCAGGTGTTCCGTCTTCAAGAAATTCACCATCTGCAGTAAAGATGACGCGGTCGGCAACTTGACGGGCAAATCCCATCTCATGGGTTACGATAATCATGGTCATGCCTTGTTTAGCCAAGTTTTTCATAACGTTTAGTACGTCTCCAACCATTTCAGGGTCAAGGGCAGAAGTTGGTTCATCAAAGAGCATGATGTCTGGATTCATTGCTAGTCCACGAGCGATGGCCACACGTTGTTTTTGACCACCTGATAGGCTATCTGGGTTGGCCTTAGCTTTATCTGCTAGCCCAACCTTCTCAAGCAACTCCATTCCCAACTTCTCAGCTTCTTCCTTAGTCATCAACTTGTGCTCAATTGGAGCAAAAGTAATGTTGTCCAATACAGACATGTGTGGGAAGAGGTTGAAGTGTTGGAACACCATTCCGATATTTTCACGGACATGGTCAACATTGGTTGTTTTTTCAGTTAAGTCATAACCGTTCACAGTGATGTGACCGCTAGTAACTTCTTCTAGAAGATTGAGGCTACGAAGGAAAGTTGACTTACCAGAACCCGAAGGGCCGATGATACAGACAACATCTCCTTCATAGAACTTAGTCGTAATTCCTTTTAAAACCTCATTTTTTCCATAATGTTTGTGTAAATCATTTACATCAATTTTTAATTTTGCCATTAACGAATCCTCTTTTCTAAGCGTTTCGCTAGTCTAGTCAAAAGTGTGATAATTACAAGATAGAAGATAGCAAGGATTGCATACATCTTGAAACTTTGGTAGTTACGGGCAATGATAATCTTACCAGTTTGGAAGAGTTCCACCAAACCGATAGCAGATACGATAGTTGTATCTTTAAGAGCGATAACGAATTGGTTAACAAAGTTTGGCAACATCAATTTAGTTGCTTGTGGCAGGATAATCTTACGCATGGTTTTGCCATAAGAGATACCCAAGCTTCGGCTGGCTTCCATTTGACCAATCGGAACAGCCTGAATACCACCACGAACGATTTCAGCGATATAAGCGGCTGCATTTAGGGATAGGGCAATGGTACCAGCCACAAAGTCGTTAATTGGACTTTGTTGCCCTGTGATAGATTCGATGAAGTTGGGAATTCCCCAGAAGATGAAGGCTGCAAGAATCATCAAGGGAATACCACGGATAACGTCAACGAAAATCTCAGAAATCACACGAAGAGATTTGTAGGGGCTAACACTAAACATACCGAAGATAATCCCGATGACAATGGCAATAGCAAATGAGATAAGAGCTAGAGCAAGAGTGATACCAAGACCGCTAAGGAGTTGTTTGTAGTTGTTTTGAAGCAAGCCCCAGATAGTTGTTTCGTCAACAGTGCTTGTTGAAGTAGTTGAAGATTCGCTAGCTAGGTATTTATCAAGAATCTTTTGGAATTCTCCGTTTGCTTTAAGGTTTGCAAGTCCGTTGTTGAACATTTCAATCAATTCTGGATTTGTGCCTTTTTTGACGGCAAAGGCTGTTTCTCCGATTGGACTTCCAGGGATTGGTGTTTTCAATTTTTGACCTTGGCTGATAGAATATTTGAGAACAGGTTCATCATCCATAACAGCATCAATGGCACCAGTGTTTAAACTGTCATACATTGAAGAACCATCAGCGAAGGTTTTAATTTGATAACCGTATTTGCTTTGATTTTCTGTTAGGAAGGTTTGAGAAGCAGTTCCGTTTTTAACACCGACCGTCTTCCCTTTCAAATCTTCATAAGAAGCAATGGTACTTGATTCTTTGACGCCGAGGATTGTGTTTGCAGTGTAGTATGAATCTGAGAAATCAAAAGTCGCCTTACGAGCATCTGTGACAGACATACCAGCAATGATACCATCTGCTTGACCAGCTTGGACAGCGTTAATAGCGGCATCGAAACCAGGGTTGATGATTTCAATTTCAAAACCTTGGTCTTTAGCGATTGCCTTAATCAATTCCATATCAATACCAGTGTATTGGTTGCTTGAATTTTGGAAAACAAAAGGTGCAAAAGAAGAATCGCTGGCAATAATGTATTTAGCTTTAACAGGAATGGCTTTTAAGCCCGCTAGAGTAGTTGTAGTTGGAACTGCTGAAGATGATGAAGCAGTCCATTTCTTGATGATTTTATCAAGACTACCATCTTTTTTCATTTCAGCCAAGGCTTGGTTAAATTCAGTAACTAGGTGCTCGTATTTGCTTCCTTTTTTAACACCGAAAGCAAAACTTCCTACAGCTTCCCCATCCATTTCAATATGGAGGTCTTGACCTTGGTTGATGGCATATTCGATAACAGGTTTATCATCCATCATGGCATCGATGGCACCAGCAGCCAAGCTGTTGTTCATCAAATCACCAGTGTCAAATGTTTTAATAGTAAAGCCGTATTTGTCTTTGATTGTTTCAAGGAAACGTTGAGCGGCAGTTCCGTTTTTAACACCAACAGTTTTACCTTTTAATTGGTCATACTGACTAATCTTGTGTGACTTTGTAGTTGCAATGACAACTTTTGTATCATAGTAAGTATCAGACATAGTGAAAACTTTTTCACGTTCTGTAGTTTTTGTCATTCCAGCCATGATTGCATCAGCTTGACCAGCTTGAACCGCATTTACCGCTGCATCAAATCCAGGATAGGACATCTGAATGTTCCATCCTTTAATCTCAGCGACTTTGTTGATAATGTCAACATCAATTCCTTTATAAGTTTGATCTGAATCTTTAAACTCAAAAGGTGCATAGGCGGTATCAGAAACAATCTTAATCGTCTCTGCTTTTGCAATACCTAATGAGAAAATTGGGAATAAAATTAGCAAAAATGCTAGAAATTTTTTCTTCATTTTTAGTCTCCTTTTCCGAATATTTTCCCATTATATCAGAAAAAGTAAAAAAAGGCAAATTTTTATATTTTCGTGTTAGAAAATATAACATCTATATTTTCTTTTCCTTCTTGAATTGCTACTATAAAGTGCTATAATAATAGTATATAGTAGAAGAAAAGAGGACAGGAATATGAAGAACAAAAGAATATTTAAAGACTTCCAAGCTTCTCAAATGCGGTTAAACCTTTACACAAGCCCCTTGTTAGCCTTTGCTTTTGTCTTCATAGGAGAGTTTGTGGCTTATACTCTGTATGGTATTAGTTTGTTAGCTCTCATCGGACTTGCTAGAAATTTTGGAGAGGCTGGTCAAAATCTTGCAACCTATTTGCAGACATTGCAACAGAGCTTGATGGATAAAACAAGTGACTTTCGTTTAATTTTAGAATTGCTGGCCTTTGGTTTCGTTCTCAACACTGTGTTCAGATGGACTAGAAAAGTTGAGAAAAGACCTATTCGAACTTTAGGATTTTATAAAGAAAATTTCCTCAGTAATCTTCTTAAGGGATTTGGTTTAGGTCTGGCACTTTTTCTTCTGACCTTGTTAGGTTTAGTAGCATTAGGGCAATATCGTTTGGAGTCTATTCACTTGAATCCTTATTCGCTTGCCTTTGTTGTCTTTACTATCCCATTTTGGATTTTACAGGGGACAACAGAAGAAGTGGTGGCCCGTGCTTGGCTCCTTCCTCAATTGGCTTCAAGAACCAATTTAAAACTTGCTGTTGTCATATCTAGCATGTTCTTTACCCTGCTTCATATGGGCAATTCTGGTCTAACCCCTCTATCTCTAGTGAATCTCTTTTTATTCGGAGTTGCCATGTCACTTTACCTCCTCAAAACAGATACAGTTTGGGGGGTAGCAGGTATTCATGGCGCTTGGAATTTTGCTCAGGGCAATCTCTTTGGGATTTTAGTTAGTGGTCAACCATCAGGAACATCTCTGATGACCTTTTTACCACAAGGCAATCAAGCCTGGCTATCAGGTGGTTCTTTTGGGATTGAAGGTTCTGTCATGACAAGTCTGGTCTTGCTACTGCTGATTGTCTATCTCGCCTATCAATTAAAGAAAGAAAATGAAAGGATGTGACTTCGGTCCGTCCTTTTCTTCGTGAAAATGCTACAAGTATGCTAAAATAGGAATAGCACATCGAGAGAGGATTCTTATGATTAATCGCATTACAGACAATCAATTTAAACTAGTATCAAAATATCAACCATCAGGAGACCAACCCCAAGCTATCGAGCAGTTGGTTGATAATATCGAGGGTGGAGAAAAAGCTCAGATTCTGATGGGGGCGACCGGAACAGGGAAGACCTATACCATGAGTCAGGTCATTTCCAAAGTCAATAAACCAACTCTGGTCATTGCCCATAATAAGACTCTTGCAGGACAGCTCTATGGGGAGTTTAAGGAATTTTTCCCTGAAAATGCTGTTGAGTACTTCGTATCCTACTATGATTATTACCAGCCGGAGGCCTATGTACCTTCAAGCGATACCTATATTGAGAAGGATAGTTCTGTCAATGACGAGATTGACAAACTTCGTCACTCAGCTACTTCGGCCCTTTTGGAGCGCAATGATGTTATTGTCGTGGCCTCAGTCTCTTGTATCTATGGTTTGGGTTCGCCCAAGGAATACGCTGATAGTGTCGTTAGTCTCCGTCCAGGTCTTGAAATTTCTCGTGATAAACTTTTGAATGACTTGGTTGATATCCAGTTTGAACGTAATGATATTGATTTCCAACGGGGAAGATTTCGTGTGCGTGGGGATGTGGTGGAGATTTTCCCAGCATCTCGTGATGAACACGCCTTTCGAGTAGAATTTTTTGGAGACGAAATTGACCGTATCCGTGAGGTTGAGGCTCTGACAGGTCAGGTGTTGGGAGAAGTGGATCATTTAGCGATTTTCCCAGCTACTCACTTTGTGACCAATGACGACCACATGGAAGTTGCCATTGCTAAAATTCAAGCAGAATTAGAAGAGCAGTTAGCTATCTTTGAAAAGGAAGGTAAATTGCTTGAAGCTCAACGTTTGAAACAGAGGACAGAGTATGATATCGAAATGCTGCGTGAGATGGGCTATACCAACGGGGTTGAAAACTATTCACGCCACATGGATGGGCGTAGCGAAGGTGAGCCTCCTTATACACTTCTTGATTTCTTCCCAGATGATTTTTTGATTATGATTGACGAGAGTCACATGACTATGGGACAAATCAAGGGCATGTACAATGGAGACCGTTCGCGTAAGGAAATGCTGGTTAATTATGGTTTCCGTTTGCCATCAGCTTTGGACAATCGTCCTCTCCGTCGGGAGGAGTTTGAGAGTCACGTTCATCAGATTGTTTACGTTTCAGCGACACCTGGTGACTATGAAAATGAACAGACCGAGACAGTGATTGAGCAAATCATTCGACCAACAGGTCTTTTGGATCCTGAGGTAGAAGTCCGTCCGACTATGGGACAGATTGATGACCTTTTGGGTGAAATCAATGCCCGTGTTGAAAAGAACGAGCGTACCTTTATTACCACTTTAACCAAGAAAATGGCAGAAGATTTGACCGACTACTTCAAGGAAATGGGCATCAAGGTCAAGTACATGCACTCGGATATCAAGACCTTGGAGCGGACAGAGATTATCCGTGACCTGCGCTTGGGTGTCTTTGATGTCTTGGTCGGAATCAACCTGCTCCGTGAAGGAATTGACGTTCCTGAAGTGAGCCTCGTAGCTATTCTCGATGCTGACAAGGAAGGTTTCCTTCGTAACGAGCGTGGACTCATCCAGACCATTGGACGTGCTGCCCGTAATAGTGAAGGGCATGTCATCATGTATGCGGACACCGTTACTCAGTCTATGCAACGTGCTATCGATGAAACTGCTCGCCGTCGGAAAATCCAGATGGCTTATAATGAAGAACACGGTATTGTGCCTCAGACAATCAAGAAAGAAATCCGTGATCTGATTGCTGTGACCAAGGCAGTTGCTAAGGAAGAGGAGAAGGAAGTCGATATCAATAGCCTCAACAAACAAGAGCGCAAAGAACTAGTCAAGAAACTCGAAAAACAAATGCAAGAAGCAGTTGAAGTGCTTGACTTTGAACTAGCAGCTCAGATTCGGGATATGATGTTGGAAGTCAAGGCGTTGGGGTAGGGGAATTTTATGAATATTTTAGTTATCAATGGACATCCTGATAAAGAAAGTTACTGCCAAGCAATTTTTCAAACGATTGTAGAAAACATAGACTCAAATAGACATGAACTTGAAATGATTAATCTTAATGCAGAAGAGTTTGATCCTGTTTTACGTTATGGTTACCGACAAAGAATGGAGGACAATCCGTTTATTCTACGCTCTCAAGAATTAATTCAGTGGGCAGATCATTTCATTTTTGTTTATCCTATTTGGTGGAGTAGTATGCCTAGTCTATTGAAAGGGTGGATTGATCGTGTTTTTACGCCAGGCATTGCATACTCTGCAAATAATCGAGGAAGCTTTATTTTGAATTACTTGAGAGGTAAACAGTTCAAAAAGTTATTAAAAGGAAAAACAGCTAGTATCTATGCAACTTCTATGGCACCAACTTGGTGGTACAAAGTATTTTCAGGTCCGATTAACATTCCAGACAGTTATGGAATATCAGTATTAAAGAATGCTGTATTGAATCACTGTGGCATAAAAACAAAGAGGGTTTCAATCTTGGGAGAGTTAGGCCGTGAAGTAAATACAAGTTCAACAAGACAAAAATTTCTACAAAAAGTAGCAAAGGAAGTCAGGGTGTTGGATTAAGGAAAAGAAAGTAAATGACGGTTATTATCAAATCAATGGAAACTCCTGAAGAGATAGAAGGTAAATCCCTCGTTCACTGGCAAACGTGGAGAGAGGCTTATGATGACCTTTTGCCTGCAGAATTTCAGGAGACAATGACATTAGAAAGGTGTCGATTCTTTAGTAAAAAGTATCCAGAAAATACATTGATTGCGATGGATGGTATGAAGGTAGTTGGTTTTATCAGTTATGGCAACTTTCGTGATGAGACTATTCAAGCTGGCGAAATTATTGCCTTATATGTTTTAAAAGACTATTATGGAAAAGGCATCGCACAAAAGTTAATGAAAGTAGCTTTGACTGCTCTTGATCATTTTTCTGAAATTTTCTTATGGGTATTGAAAGATAATAAGCGAGCCATTGCTTTCTATCAAAAAATGGGTTTTACTTTTGATGGACAAGAAAAAATACTTGAACTTGGAAAGCCTATAAAGGAAAAACGAATGGTATTTTATTCTAAATAATTTTAAAAAGTAGAATCTAGAATCTCTGGTACCAAGTCTGAAAATTTAATAAATTAGAAAGCGAGAAAATATGTCCCGTTCCCAATTAACGATTTTAACAAACATTTGTCTGATTGAAGACCTCGAAACTCAGCGCGTGGTTATGCAGTATCGCTCTCCTGAAACCAATCGCTGGTCTGGTTATGCCTTTCCTGGAGGTCATGTAGAAAATGGCGAAGCTTTCGCAGAGTCTGTCATTCGTGAAATATATGAAGAAACAGGGTTGACTATCCAAAATCCTCAACTTGTCGGTATTAAAAATTGGCCTCTGGATACAGGTGGGCGCTATATTGTCGTTTGTTATAAGGCGACTGAGTTCTCTGGTAGCCTTCGCTCTTCAGATGAAGGAGAAGTTTCTTGGGTGCAAAAAGACCAGATTCCAAACTTGGATCTGGCCTATGATATGTTACCCTTGATGGAGATGATGGAAGCTCCTGACAAATCTGAATTTTTTTACCCTCGCCGTACAGAAGACGATTGGGAAAAGAAAATTTTCTAGTCTTTTACTAAATAACCGAGCTGATCCAAGGCCTCCTCGATATAGCGGAGGTCTTGTTGTGTTTCAGCTTCGACTAGGTGGTAATGGATGCCATCTGTCAATTCAGACAGAGGTCTAAAGTCAGAATGTTCGACTTGTTCTAGAAAATGTTGCACATCTCTGCGACAAGACAGTTTAAGCAAGGTTTCAATTTCTCCATAAACGGGATGGTCAATCAAGGTATTTTGAACACGTCCACCATTATCTACGATAGCAAGGAGTTCTTGACCGATTTCTTCAACTTCATGTTTCACTTTGAAAAGTTTGTGAACATAAGGATTGGTATCAATTTGCTTATAGACGTAGCCACGATTAGTGGATAGGATAGGAGCGCCATCGGCTCTCAAAATTGCAATGTCTTGTACAATGACCTGACGTGTGACATGAAAATGTTCCGCCAAACTTTGGCCGTTGAGGGCTTTAGGAGCTTCTTTCAAGAGTTGGAGCAGGGCTTGTTTGCGATTTTTTGTCATAGTTCTTCCTTTTAACGGCGTTTTCGAAGCACTTTATAAACAGCTAGTGCTAATGTATAGTCTATCATACTATGGATAATTGTACCAAATCCAACTAGCACAAATAGAACATAAAACATATTTTCTACATTGGTACCGGAAGTTGCATAAAAAATGACACAGGCCAATACTTCAGCAAGGGCATGGACAAGCGCTAACACAAAGTTGAAAATCCAGGAAGCTTTTGGTTTATCAAGGGTTTCGGGGAATTTTTGTAGGTAAAGAGCTCCTAGAGTCCCAAAAAAGATATGGGAAAAAGCTCGAAATACGATAACCATTGGATAGCCAGCCATCAAAAATCCAAAACTAGAGGCTAGGATGACAAAAACAGCCATCAAGGGCGACAAGAACATGGCAATAAAAATAGCGATGTGGCTTCCCAAAGTGTAAGAAGCAGGAGGAATGACAATCTTAAAAGGCATAACAATTGGAATCAAAATTGCAATAGCCGTTAAAAGGGCAGTCATTGTCATAAATTGTGTTTTTTTCCGTATATTCATAAGAATCTCCTTTTTATCTGTATATACACTAGTATAGTACAATAAACAAGACAATAAAGCAAGGATTTACTTGAGTTTATAGGTCGTTTTTTTGTTAAAAGTTAGTAAAGATTTCACTAAAAAGAAACTGTATAGAGCAACATCTCCACCTTCAAGCTTGAAAGTGGAGATGTTTTTATTTTTTCAAAGTCTGTAGTCTTGGAACAATGGCTAGGGTTAGAACTGCGGAAATGACTAATTCGGCAATCGAATTTGTTGAGATAACAGTTGCTAGGAGTTTTTGGATATTACCATCAAAAACATTTCCAAAAAGGTAGAAAATTCCACCAAGTACAAAGACTGTGTTGGTAAGTGAACCTAGGGCACCAGCTAGAATCAGACCAGTTTTATTTTTCATCAGTTTATAGACTAGATACGGAGTTAAACCAATCAAAATACGTGGGACGATGGCAATGATAGCTGAGTAGATGTTTCCGTTTGGTACAAATGGTGAGAAGAGGTAGCTTGTAGGTAGAATCGTAATCGTATTAACTGTCAAGCTAAGAAGCCCCATCAAAAATCCAAGTGTAACCCCAACTCGTGGACCGTAAATAATGCTGGCAATAATGACAGGAATATGAACGATGGTCGGTTTGATTGGGAATGGAAAAAGGTTAAAGATAAGTGAGCTCAGAAAGTGAATCACGAGCATGGTTGCAAAAAAGATAGCAATAGGTGCAATGTTAGAGCGTTTTTTCATCGATAGTTTCCTTTATTCTTTCTAAAATAATTGTGAGGTCGGCTAAAGCTCCTCGTCCATAGTCTCCACAAGCTAGTAGGGATTCTTTTGGAGCAATCAGCTGATAGCCGTAGGTTTCTAATGTTTTCAGATTAGCCTGAGTTGCTGGATGGTCGTACATCTTTGTATTCATAGCAGGTGCGATGAGTTTTGGGATATGACTTGGCAAGGCTAGAGCCGTACAAGTTACCATGTTGTCCGCAAAACCATGGGCTAGTTTTGCAATAGTGTTAGCTGTTGCAGGGGCCACGATGAATAGATCAGTTTCTTTTCCAAGTTCGATATGATTGACTTGTTCAGGATAGGGTTCCTTCATGACATCTAAGTGGACAGAATTCTGTGAGAGTACCTGTAGTGTCAAAGGTTGGATAAACTCTGTAGCAGCCTGGGTCATTAAGACTGTGATCTGATGACCTTGTTTTTTTAGAGAACTGACTAAATCTGCCGACTTGTAAGAGGCGATTGAGCCCGTTACAGCCAAGAGAATATGTGCCATAGCTTTCCTTTCTAAGAATGATAGGCTTGAATTTTTTCAAGGAGGAGTTTTGCAATTTCTTCTTTAGTCTGAACTGTTTGAAGCTGATCTTTCTCAACAAAGATAGCTCTGTGCTGATTTACTGATATTTGAGTTAGGTCATTTGCTATGATTAAGTCTGCTTGGTTCTTGATAAGACTTTTTCGGGCAATCTCGATAAGATAATCTTCAGAGACATCAACCAGCAGTTTGAAGCCAATCAGATGAATAGCAGGATTCCATTCCTTGACTAGGGAGATGATTTTGGGTGTCTTTTTAAGGAACAAAACCTGAACCTCATCAGTTGAAGAAATCTTGGCTTGATGATTCTGCTTGTTTAAAAATTCTTCTAGATTGGAGCTAGCCTGAACTTCCTCAAGCCCTGTCATATAAACAGGAGTGTAGTCAGAAACAGCCATTGAGTGAATCAAGACCTGATAATCCTGAACCCGTTCTTTCATTTCAAGAAAAAGGTCATTCGTGTCTTTAATTTCTCTAATACTTAGGTTGGGATGGGCTTCTGGCTTCACAGCTCGTTTTGTCGTCATTAAACAAACTTCATGCCCTGCAGCAAGCAAGGTTTCAGTGATGATTTTGCCCAAGCGACCTGTAGAATGGTTAGTGATAGAGCGGACGCTATCGATGGCTTCACTGGTACCGCCCGATGTAACTAAAATTTTCATAGCACTATTGTACACAAAAATAAACGGTAAGTAAAATGAAAGTGATAAAATTTGGTAAAAGGAAAGAATATAGTTTCAAACTATAAAGCCATATAAAATTTAAGAAAGGACTCTAAAAACATTAAAAACAGAGATATTTACGAACGTTTAGAGAGTTTTTGGATGTTAAAAATCTTATTTTGTGTTATAATGAATTATCATATAAGAGGTTAGAGGAGTTTTGAATGAAAACAGATATTGAAATCGCACAGAGTATTGAGTTGAAGCCAATTGTTGATGTTGTAGAGAAACTTGGTATTTCTTACGACGATTTGGAGTTGTATGGAAAGTACAAGGCTAAGCTCAGCTTTGATAAAATTCGTGCAGTTGAGAGCAATCCAGTTGGGAAATTGATTTTGGTTACTGCTATCAACCCAACACCTGCAGGTGAAGGAAAATCAACCATTACCATTGGTCTTGCGGACGCCTTGAACAAGATTGGCAAGAAAACCATGATTGCTATTCGCGAACCATCTCTTGGTCCAGTAATGGGAATCAAAGGTGGTGCCGCTGGTGGTGGTTATGCTCAAGTTCTGCCAATGGAAGACATCAACCTTCACTTTACGGGGGACATGCATGCCATTACAACTGCCAACAATGCGCTTTCTGCCTTGATTGACAACCACTTACACCAAGGAAATGAGCTAGGAATCGACCAACGCCGTATCCTCTGGAAACGTGTAGTGGACTTGAACGACCGTGCTCTTCGCCATGTGACCGTTGGACTTGGTGGCCCTCTAAATGGTATTCCACGTGAGGATGGCTTTGACATTACCGTCGCTTCCGAAATCATGGCGATTCTTTGCTTGGCAACAGACATCGAGGACTTGAAACGCCGTTTGGCTAATATCGTTATCGGTTATCGCTATGACCGAACACCTGTTTCTGTAGGTGATTTGCAGGTTGAAGGTGCATTAGCTTTGATTTTGAAGGATGCGATTAAGCCGAACCTGGTTCAGACAATTTACGGAACACCTGCCTTTGTTCACGGTGGTCCATTTGCCAATATTGCTCACGGATGTAACTCTGTCTTGGCAACTACAACAGCCCTTCATTTGGCTGATTACACAGTTACTGAAGCTGGTTTTGGTGCAGACCTTGGTGCCGAGAAATTCCTTGATATTAAGACACCAAACTTGCCAACATCTCCAGATGCAGTAGTTATTGTTGCAACCCTTCGTGCTCTTAAGATGAATGGCGGTGTGGCTAAAGACGCTTTGACAGAAGAAAACGTAGAGGCTGTTCGTTCCGGTTTTGCCAACTTGAAACGCCACGTTGAGAACATCCGTAAGTTCGGTATTCCAGCAGTTGTTGCGATTAACGAATTTGTTTCTGATACAGAAGCTGAAATCGCAGCCTTGAAAGAACTCTGTGCTTCTATTGATGTGCCAGTTGAGTTGGCAAGTGTCTGGGCTGATGGTGCAGAAGGTGGAGTAGCACTTGCTGAAACGGTTGTCAAAACTATCGCTGAAAACCCATCTAACTATAAACGTTTGTATGACAATGACCTTTCTGTTCAAGAAAAGATTGAAAAGATTGTTACTGAAATCTATCGTGGTAGCAAAGTAAACTTTGAGAAGAAAGCTCAAACACAAATCGCTCAAATCGTTCAAAACGGTTGGGACAAATTGCCAATCTGTATGGCTAAAACTCAATATAGTTTTTCAGATAATCCAAATGCACTTGGATCACCTGAAAACTTTGAAATTACCATTCGTGAATTGGTACCAAAATTAGGTGCAGGCTTCATCGTTGCCTTAACTGGTGATGTCATGACCATGCCAGGCCTTCCAAAACGACCAGCAGCCCTCAACATGGATGTTGAAAGCGATGGAACCGTTCTAGGTTTGTTCTAGTATATTGAAATTGACTTCATACTCTTCGAAAATCTCTTCAAACCACGTCAGCTTCACCTTGCCGTACTCAAGTACAGCCTGCGGCTAGCTTCCTAGTTTGCACTTCGATTTTCATTGAGTAATAAATGAGTTTGGAAATACTATCCAAGCTCATTTTTTATCTAGATATAAGAAGTTGCCTTCTACACGTAAGCAGTCTAGGTAAAGATATTTTCCCTGAATTCTGATATAATAGAAATATTGACTTCAAGAGTAAGGAAGAGAAGATGAACGCATTATTAAATGGAATGAATGACCGTCAGGCTGAGGCGGTGCAAACGACAGAAGGGCCCTTGTTGATCATGGCAGGGGCTGGTTCTGGGAAGACCCGAGTTTTGACCCACCGCATTGCTTATCTGATTGATGAAAAGCTAGTCAATCCGTGGAATATCTTGGCTATTACCTTTACCAATAAGGCTGCGCGTGAGATGAAGGAGCGTGCTTATAGCCTAAATCCAGCCACTCAGGACTGTCTGATTGCGACCTTTCACTCCATGTGTGTTCGTATTTTGCGTCGCGATGCGGACCATATTGGCTACAATCGCAATTTCACTATTGTAGATCCTGGTGAACAGCGAACGCTCATGAAACGCATTCTCAAGCAGTTGAACTTAGATCCTAAAAAATGGAATGAACGAAGCATCTTAGGAACAATTTCAAATGCTAAGAATGACCTGATTGATGATGTTGCCTATGCTGCCCAAGCTGGAGATATGTACACGCAAATCGTGGCCCAGTGTTACACTGCTTACCAAAAAGAATTGCGTCAGTCGGAGTCGGTTGACTTTGATGATTTGATTATGCTGACCCTGCGTCTCTTTGATCAAAATCCTGATGTTTTGACTTACTATCAGCAGAAGTTCCAATACATCCATGTTGATGAGTACCAAGATACCAATCATGCCCAGTACCAACTGGTCAAACTCTTGGCTTCGCGCTTTAAAAACATCTGTGTGGTTGGAGATGCGGACCAGTCGATTTACGGTTGGCGTGGTGCTGATATGCAGAATATCTTGGATTTCGAGAAAGATTATCCTCAAGCAAAGGTTGTTTTGTTAGAAGAAAATTATCGCTCTACGAAGACTATTCTTCAAGCAGCCAATGAAGTTATTAAAAACAATAAAAACCGTCGCCCTAAAAATCTCTGGACCCAGAACGCTGATGGGGAGCAAATCGTTTATTATCGTGCCAATGATGAGCTAGATGAGGCTGTATTTGTGGCTAAAACTATTGATGAACTTGGTCGCAGTCAAAACTTCCTTCATAAGGATTTTGCAGTTCTCTATCGTACAAACGCCCAGTCTCGTACTATTGAGGAAGCCCTGCTCAAGTCAAATATTCCTTATACCATGGTTGGTGGAACCAAGTTCTACAGCCGTAAGGAAATTCGTGATATTATCGCTTACCTAAACCTCATTGCTAATTTGAGTGACAATATCAGTTTTGAACGTATTATCAACGAACCGAAACGAGGAATTGGCCCAGGTACTGTTGAGAAAATTCGTGACTTTGCTAATATGCAAGACATGTCTATGCTGGATGCTTCAGCAAATATCATGTTATCTGGTATCAAGGGTAAAGCAGCCCAGTCTATCTGGGATTTTGCCAATATGATTCTGGATTTACGAGAGCAGCTAGATCAATTAAATATTACAGAGTTGGTTGAGGCCGTCCTAGAAAAAACAGGTTACGTCGATATTTTAAATGCTCAAGCGACTTTAGAAAGCAAGGCTAGGGTCGAAAATATTGAAGAGTTCCTTTCTGTGACGAAAAACTTTGATGACACCTCTGATGGGTCAGAAGAAGAAAATGGTCTGGACAAACTGAGTCGTTTCTTAAATGACTTAGCCTTGATTGCGGATACAGATTCAGGTAGTCAGGAGACATCAGAAGTGACCCTGATGACCCTGCATGCCGCTAAAGGTCTCGAGTTTCCAGTTGTCTTTTTGATTGGGATGGAAGAAAATGTCTTTCCGCTTAGCCGTGCAGCTGAAGATCAAGATGAATTAGAAGAAGAACGCCGTCTGGCCTATGTAGGTATCACGCGTGCAGAGAAAATTCTCTATCTGACCAATGCTAACTCACGCTTGCTTTTCGGTCGTACCAACTACAACCGTCCGACTCGTTTTATTAATGAAATTAGTTCAGATTTGCTTGAGTATCAAGGTCTGGCCCGACCAGCAAATACAAGCTTTAAAGCATCTTATAGCAGTGGAGGCGTTACCTTCGGTCAAGGTATGAGTTTGGCGCAAGCTCTGCAAGACCGTAAACGCAGTGCGGCCCCAAAAACTATCCAGTCAAGCGGCCTCCCATTTGGTCAATATACAGCTGGAGCAAAATCAGTGTCTAGCGAGGCAAATTGGTCCATTGGTGACATTGCCCTCCACAAGAAGTGGGGAGAGGGAACTGTTCTGGAAGTTTCAGGTAGCGGTGCTACGCAGGAATTAAAAATCAATTTCCCAGAAGTAGGTTTGAAAAAACTTTTAGCTAGTGTAGCCCCAATTGAGAAAAAAATCTAATTTTCCATCCTTCTCACGAATAATAAAGTGAGGAGGATTTTTATGTATAGTATTTCATTCCAAGAAGATTCACTGTTGCCAAGAGAAAGGCTGGCCAAGGAAGGAGTAGAAGCGCTCAGTAACCAAGAGTTGCTAGCTATTTTACTTAGGACAGGAACACGTCAAGCTAGCGTTTTTGAAATTGCCCAGAAAGTTTTGAACAATCTTTCAAGCCTAACGGATTTGAAAAAAATGACCCTGCAGGAATTGCAGAGTCTATCTGGTATTGGCCGTGTTAAGGCTATAGAATTACAAGCTATGATTGAACTGGGGCATCGTATTCACAAACATGAAACTATTGAGATGGAAAGTATTCTCAGCAGTCAAAAGTTGGCCAAGAAGATGCAACAGGAGTTGGGACATAAAAAACAAGAGCACCTGGTGGCGCTCTATCTCAATACTCAAAATCAAATCATTCATCAACAGACCATTTTTATCGGCTCAGCTACTCGTAGTATTGCTGAACCACGTGAGATTCTTCACTATGCTATCAAGCATATGGCGACTTCTCTCATCTTGGTCCACAATCATCCTTCAGGAGCGGTAGCCCCTAGCCGAAATGATGATCATGTGACTAAACTTGTAAAAGAAGCCTGTGACCTGATGGGGATTGTCCTCTTGGACCATTTGATTGTCTCTCATTCTAATTACTTTAGTTATCGTGAAAAGACGGATTTAATCTAAAGTTCATTGACGACATAGTCAAAGAGGTTTTTATCTTTGGGACGATTTTCAAAAAGAAATTCTGGGTGCCATTGGACACCGAGAAAGGCAACATCATCCGTACTCATGACAGCTTCAATGATACCATCTTTAGGATCATGAGCCGCAATCTTTAAATTTGGTGCTAAATCTTTGATGCTCTGGTGGTGGAAGGAGTTGATATGGGAAATTTCTCCATAGATTTCTCGAAGAACAGTATTTGGTTCTGTCATCAAGCGTTGAGTTGTGTACTCGGCAGAACAATCTTGCCAGTGGTCTTCGATATCTTGATACAAAGTTCCACCCATGGCAACATTAAAGAGTTGAGTCCCACGGCAGACGGAGAAAATAGGCTTTTTCTGGTTAATAGCTTCCTTGATGAGGGCCAGTTCAAAGATATCCCTTTGAAGGTGGTAGTCATCGCTATCAATGGTTTTTGGTTCACCATAGAATTTTGGATCAACATTTTGCCCACCTGTCAAGATGAGCTTGTCAATCATACTGATATAGTGGCGGGCCATTTCTTGATCACCAATCGGTAGGATGATGGGAATCCCTCCAGCGTCTTTAACGCCTTCAACAAAGCCTTTTGCTACGTAGCTCATCATGATGTCATCATCTGGATGAGTTTTTTCGTTTCCTGTAATCCCAATAACTGGTTTTTTCATAAAATGATTTTCGCTTTCTAATCCGCTTTTCGCATGAAGTAGAGGAGGGTTTGGAGTTCACTTGTCAAATCAACATACTGAACGACCACGTCTTTTGGTAAATGCAGATGGACTGGTGAAAAACTGAGAATTCCTTTCACGCCAGCATCCACCAAGAGATTAGCAACCTCTTGTGACTTAACGCTGGGAACTGTCAGGATAGCAGTCTTGACATCAGCATCCTTGATTTTATCCTTGATTTGAGAAATCCCGTAAATGGGAATTCCATCAGGAGTTTGGGTACCGACTTCGGGATGGTCATCTAGGTCAAAGGCCATGATAATCTTCATCTTGTTGCGCTCATGGAAGCGATAGTGGAGAAGGGCATGGCCCATATTTCCAATACCTACCAGCATGACATTGGTAATAGAGTTATCATTGAGCAAATCGGCAAAAAATGTCATCAATTTTTTAACATCATAGCCAAAGCCACGACGACCTAGTTCGCCGAAATAGGAAAAATCACGACGTACGGTCGCTGAATCAATACCGATAGCCTCTGCAATTTGCTTAGAGTTGGCACGTTCAATCTTTTCTGCATGAAATCTCTTAAAAATTCGATAGTAGAGAGAGAGTCTTTTCGCTGTAGCTTTTGGAATAGCAGACTGTTTATCTTTCACAAAATCACAACCTTTCTATTCTTCTATTTTATAGAAACATTGTGAAAAAATCAACAAAAACAAGAAAAAACTAAGAAAAATCTTAGTTTTGATGTAAAAAATCTGCATGTGATAGAAAACGGTAGAGGTCTCCGACCAGTCCTTGGTAAACTTTCTGCCCCTCAAACGTCAAAGAAGTTACATAAAGTGTATCTGGCAGAGTCACACATCCTGACAAAGCAAGCATGAGAGTCTCGTAATCCTCATACTTGAGAGTGCGCTCTACATGATAGCTGTCCTTATAGATCAGTTCAAACATTTTGGCTCTATCTTTCCGATTTTGTAAAGACACCACGTTCTACCAAGCTATCCATGAGGAAGTAGAATTTTTCCTGATGAATGTGGTGGTCTTCTGATTTGAAAATATCAACTAGACGTAGCCCAAATTTGTCAGTGATATTGATTTTAGCACCTGTAAGTTCCTTGTTAATGATGATTTTGAGTTGGAATCCCTCACCGCTGTTCGGAACTTTTTCCAAAAGGCGAGTCAATTCATAGTTCCCAACCTTAGTCTCAAAAAAGGTGTTGTCCTTAAGGGTGAATTTTTTAACAGAAGGGCTAAGAGTGTAGTCGTAACGACAATTTTTTAACTGAATGGTTTTTTCAAATGCCATATGGCTAACCTCCGATAATTTCTTTTAAGGTTTTTGCGAGGGTATGTAGGTCTTCAACAGTATTTTGTGGCGACAAACTGATACGAACGGATTCCTTCAGACGTTCTGAATTTGCCCCGTACATGGCTTCAAGAACATGGCTGGATTGTACAATACCTGCCGTGCAGGCTGAGCCAGTAGAGATTGAAATTCCAGCCAAATCTAGACGAAGAAGTAAGAGGTCATTTTTCTGGCCAGGAAATCCGATATTGAGAACATAAGGAAGATGATGTTGTCCTCTATTCAGGTAATATTGAATTCCTTCTAGCTCTGCAAGAAAAGCAGTTTCTAGATTTTGTATATGTTGAAAATGTTCTTCTTGCTTTTCTAGGTCTTCTTTTAGGGCTGCAAGCATGCCTACGATGGCAGCCAGATTTTCAGTCCCTGCACGTTTTTTCTGTTCTTGGTCTCCGCCATGTAGATAGGAATCAAAGTCCATGCTAGATGCGTAGAGAAAGCCGATTCCCTTAGGACCATGGAATTTATGGGCAGAAGCAGTGAGAAAATCAATGCCCAATTCTTCGGGTTGAATTGGTATTTTACCAATAGCTTGAACTGCATCAACATGATAGGCAGCAGGGTGTTGCTTGAGTATTTGGCCAATTTCAGCAATGGGCAGTAGGTTTCCTGTCTCATTATTGGCAAACATGGTAGAAACCAAAATCGTATCGTCACGTAAAGCTTTTTGAATTTGTTGGGCTGTGATTTCTTGATTTTCTGGCTGGATAATGGTTGCTTCAAAACCAAAGTGTTGAACCAAGTAATCAATTGTTTCAAGGACGGCATGGTGCTCAATGGCAGTTGTGATGATATGTTTTCCTTGTTCTTGATGACGAAGGCAGTAGCCAATGATGGCAGTATTGTTGCCTTCTGTCCCACCAGAAGTGAAAAAGATATGTTGAGGTTTTGTCCCCAGTAACTGAGCTAGTTCCTGACGGGCTTCTCGCAAGAGTTTGCCAGCTTGACGACCATGACCATGAATACTAGATGGATTTCCGTGGGTTTCTTGCATAACCTTGGTCATCGCTGAAATAGCAACTGCTGACATGGGAGTCGTTGCAGCATTGTCCAAATAAATCAAAGAATCACCTTATTTCTTTTTGTTGTAGGCAAAGAGTGGGCTGACTGGTTTTCTTTCGTGGATACGGACGATAGCATCACCAATTAACTCACTAGCAGTGATGTAGCATACGTTTTTAGGAGTTTTTTCTTTTGTTGCTACTGAATCAGTCACAAGAATTTCTTTAATATTAGTATTATCAAGAAGTTCAGCAGCTCCTTCGACGAAGAGACCATGACTAGAAACAGCATAAATTTCTGTAGCCCCTTCACGTTCAACGATTTTAGCAGCTTCAGAGAAGGTACGTCCTGTGTTAAGAATATCATCAATCAAGATGGCTTTCTTACCTTCAACATCACCAATAATATAACCTTCGTTACGAGTTGCATCGTCTTGAGGGTAATCGATAATGGCGATAGGAGCATCAAGATATTCAGCCAGGCTACGAGCACGTTTCACCCCTGAATTTTTAGGGCTAACGACAACAACATCTGAACCAAGTAGGCCCTTATCGCAGTAATGTTTTGCAAATAGGGGAACTGTGAAGAGGTTATCAACAGGAATATCAAAGAAGCCTTGCACCTGAACAGCATGCAAATCAAGTGTAAGGATACGGTCAACACCAGCCTTAACCAGCATATTAGCAACTAGTTTTGCTGTGAGTGGCTCACGTGGTGAAGCAATGCGGTCTTGACGTGCATAGCCAAAATATGGAAGAACAACGTTGATACTGTGGGCACTTGCGCGCACACAAGCGTCGACCATAATTAACAATTCCATTAGGTGGTTGTTAACAGGGAAACTTGTTGATTGGATAATGTAAACATCATAACCACGGACACTTTCTTCGATATTCACTTGGATCTCTCCGTCAGAAAATTGACGTGATGACAGTTTTCCGAGTGGAATACCAACAGCATCCGAAATTTTTTGAGCAATCTCTTGGTTAGAGTTGAGTGCGAAAAGTTTCATATTTTTTCTATCTGACATTATAGACCGTCCTCTGTAAACTTTATAAATCCCAGTGATATTTGTCTTGCATATATGAACTAGGATTTGTGTATTTTTATCTTTTCTATTTTACCAAAAAATGGAGATTATTTCAGCTATTTTTCATGCTTTTGACAAATCGAACCAATTTTGAAGGAGCTTTTTGGTAGGAAATCTGATTTTCCTCTAAAAATTGTTGGAAATCCTGTTTGCCTTGCTCATGATTTTCCACTTCAAGCTCTAATTCGTAATCTGTAATATCAAAGTACTGACTTTCATCCAGCGCCATGAGACCAATAGCTGTTTGCATTTCATAGCGAAGTGTCGTTAGACAACCGAGCACCTGCCAGTTCTTGCTCTGGATACCATGTTTCGCCAATTCATCCAGTACTAGACCTTGAGGAAGTTCTTGCTTAGCCAGATAGTACTCAGCATCTTTTAGTTGCAATTTTTGATTGTATTCCATGTTTCCAACGCTTTGTGGGACTTTGAGTGTCAATTCTGCCCAATCTTCAAAAGTTCGAATGCGCATAGCGACCTTTTTTTCTCGTAGTTTAAAACCAGGCGTGTCTATGTAGTAATTTTTTTGAAGGACAGGAGTGACACTTGTGAATTGGTCTTTTAGACGATTGTATTCATCTTTTTTCAATAGTGTTTTCAATTCAATTTCTAAATGTTTCATTTTTCTTACCTTTTCTTTATCGTTGAAAGCGGATTTATGGTATAATAGCTTTGTATTTATTGTATATGAATCTGGAGAAAAAATCAAAGACATTTTTGAAGGATAATATGAGAATAAGGGAGAATATATGACCTTAGACTGGGAAGAATTTCTAGATCCTTACATTCAAGCTGTTGGTGAGTTAAAGATTAAACTACGTGGTATTCGTAAGCAATATCGTAAGCAAAATAAGCATTCTCCGATTGAGTTTGTGACTGGTCGAGTCAAGCCGATTGAGAGCATCAGGGAAAAAATGGCTCGGCGTGGCATTACTTATGCGACCTTAGAGCACGATTTGCAAGATATTGCTGGTTTGCGTGTGATGGTTCAGTTTGTAGATGACGTCAAGGAAGTAGTGGAAATTTTGCACAAGCGTCAGGACATGCGAATCATACAGGAACGAGATTACATTACTCATCGAAAAGCATCAGGATACCGTTCCTATCATGTGGTAGTAGAATATACGGTTGATACCATCAATGGAGCCAAGACCATTTTGGCAGAAATTCAAATACGTACCTTGGCCATGAATTTCTGGGCAACGATAGAACATTCTCTCAACTACAAGTACCAAGGGGATTTCCCAGAGGAGATAAAGAAGCGACTGGAAATTACGGCCAAAATTGCTCATCAGTTGGATGAAGAAATGGGTAAAATTCGAGATGATATTCAAGAAGCCCAGGCTCTTTTTGATCCTTTGAGTAGAAAATTAAATGACGGTGTAGGAAATAGTGACGATACAGATGAAGAATACAGGTAAACGAATTGACCTGATAGCCAATAGAAAACCGCAGAGTCAAAGGGTCTTGTATGAATTGCGAGATCGTTTGAAGAGAAATCAGTTTATACTCAATGATACCAATCCGGACATTGTCATTTCCATCGGTGGGGATGGCATGCTCTTATCAGCCTTTCATAAGTACGAAAATCAACTTGATAAGGTCCGCTTTATCGGTGTTCATACGGGACATTTGGGCTTCTATACGGACTACCGTGATTTTGAGTTGGACAAGCTAGTGACTAATTTGCAGCTAGATACCGGAGCAAGAGTCTCTTACCCTGTTCTGAATGTGAAGGTTTTTCTTGAAAATGGTGAAGTGAAGATTTTTAGAGCACTAAATGAAGCCAGTATCCGCAGGTCTGATCGAACCATGGTGGCGGATGTTGTGATTAACGGTGTCCACTTTGAACGTTTTCGTGGAGATGGGCTAACAGTTTCGACACCGACTGGTAGCACAGCCTATAACAAGTCGCTTGGTGGAGCTGTTTTACACCCAACCATTGAAGCTTTGCAATTAACGGAAATTGCTAGCCTTAACAATCGTGTTTATCGAACGCTGGGTTCGTCCATTATTGTTCCAAAGAAGGATAAGATTGAACTTATTCCAACAAGAAATGATTACCACACCATTTCGGTTGACAATAGCGTTTATTCCTTCCGCAATATTGAGCGAATCGAGTATCAAATCGACCATCATAAGATTCACTTTGTCGCATCACCGAGCCATACCAGTTTCTGGAACCGCGTTAAGGATGCTTTCATCGGAGAGGTGGACGAATGAGGTTTGAATTTATCGCAGATGAGCATGTCAAGGTTAAGACCTTCTTAAAAAAGCACGAGGTTTCTAAGGGGCTGCTGGCTAAGATTAAGTTTCGAGGCGGAGCTATTCTGGTCAATGATCAACCACAAAATGCGACGTATCTATTGGATATTGGAGACCGAGTTATTATCGATATTCCTGCTGAGGAAGGCTTTGAAACTCTAGAAGCTATCGAGCGCCCACTGGATATTCTCTATGAGGATGACCATTTTCTAGTCTTAAATAAACCCTATGGAGTGGCTTCTATTCCTAGTGTTAATCACTCTAATACCGTTGCCAATTTTATCAAGGGTTACTACGTCAAGCAAAACTATGAAAATCAACAGGTTCACATTGTGACTAGGCTCGATAGGGACACTTCTGGCTTGATGCTCTTTGCCAAGCACGGATATGCACATGCACGATTAGACAAGCAGTTGCAGAAGAAGTCCATTGAAAAACGCTACTTTGCTTTGGTTAAAGGTGATGGACACTTGGAGCAAGAGGGGGAAATTATTGCTCCGATTGCGCGTGATGAAGACTCCATTATTACCAGACGCGTAGCTAAAGGTGGAAAGTATGCTCATACTTCTTACAAGATTGTAGCATCTTATGGAAATATTTACTTGGTCGATATTCGCCTACACACTGGTCGAACCCACCAAATCCGAGTCCATTTTTCTCATATCGGCTTTCCTTTGTTGGGAGATGACTTGTACGGTGGTAGTCTAGACGACGGCATCCAACGTCAGGCCCTGCATTGCCATTACCTATCTTTTTATCATCCATTTTTAGAGCAAGACTTGCAGTTAGAAAGTCCTTTGCCGGATGATTTTAGCAACCTTATTACTCAGTTATCAACTAATACTCTATAAAAACTGTTTCAGAGTATAATTATTATCTTAAAGGAGAAAACTCATGGAAGTTTTTGAAAGTCTCAAAGCCAACTTGGTTGGTAAAAATGCTCGTATCGTTCTCCCTGAAGGGGAAGAGCCTCGTATTCTTCAAGCTACAAAACGCTTGGTAAAAGAAACAGAAGTGATTCCTGTTTTGCTTGGAAATCCTGAAAAAATTAAAATTTATCTTGAAATCGAAGGTATCGAAGATGGTTATGAAGTCATCGACCCTCAACACTACGATAAATTTGAAGAAATGGTCGCTGCCTTGGTAGAGCGTCGTAAGGGTAAAATGTCTGAAGAAGATGCACGCAAGGTTTTGGTTGAAGATGTCAACTATTTTGGTGTTATGTTGGTTTACTTGGGCTTGGTTGATGGAATGGTGTCAGGAGCGATTCACTCAACAGCTTCAACAGTTCGCCCAGCCCTTCAAATCATCAAAACTCGTCCAAATGTAACTCGTACTTCAGGTGCCTTCCTCATGTTTCGTGGTACGGAACGTTACCTATTTGGAGACTGTGCTATCAATATCAATCCTGATGCAGAAGCTTTGGCTGAAATTGCCATCAACTCAGCAATTACAGCTAAGATGTTTGGCATCGAACCTAAAATTGCTATGCTAAGCTATTCTACTAAAGGTTCAGGATTTGGAGAAAGCGTTGATAAGGTTGTTGAAGCAACTAAAATTGCTCACGACTTGCGCCCTGACCTTGAAATCGATGGTGAGTTGCAATTTGATGCGGCCTTTGTTCCTGAAACTGCAGCTTTGAAAGCTCCGGGAAGTACAGTAGCTGGTCAAGCAAATGTTTTCATCTTCCCAGGTATCGAGGCAGGAAATATCGGCTACAAGATGGCAGAACGTCTTGGCGGTTTTGCGGCTGTTGGACCTGTTTTGCAAGGTTTGAACAAGCCAGTTAACGACCTTTCTCGTGGATGTAATGCTGATGATGTTTACAAGTTGACCCTTATTACAGCAGCTCAAGCTGTTCATCAGTAAGATTTAGTCCTCTTTCCTTTGGGAAGAGGCTTTTTAATACTAGGAAAAGGACAGTTAGAGTCTTCTGTGTTATACTAGAGATATGTTAGATTTGAAAGAATACGGTATCGTCATGTGGCCGGAGGAGAAGATCATTTCTTTCCGTGAGAAACTTCTCGCTTGGTATGATGAAAACAAAAGAGATTTACCTTGGAGGAGAAGTAAAAATCCTTATCATATCTGGGTCTCTGAAATTATGCTTCAGCAGACCAGAGTGGATACAGTTATCCCTTACTACGAACGATTCTTGGACGGGTTTCCAACAGTAGAAAGCTTGGCGAATGCGCCTGAAGAGCGTTTGTTGAAGGCTTGGGAAGGTTTGGGTTATTATTCTCGAGTTCGCAATATGCAGGCTGCTGCTCAACAGATTATGACTGACTTTGGTGGTCAATTTCCAAACACCTATGAAGGAATTTCCAGTTTGAAAGGAATTGGACCTTACACAGCAGGAGCCATTTCCAGTATTGCTTTTAACTTGCCTGAGCCAGCTGTAGATGGTAATGTCATGCGGGTTTTGGCGCGTCTGTTTGAAGTCAATCACGATATTGGCATTCCAAGTAATCGTAAAATTTTTCAGGCAATGATGGAAATCTTGATTGACCTAGAAAGGCCAGGTGACTTTAATCAAGCCTTGATGGACTTGGGCTCAGATATTGAGGCTCCTGTAAATCCCAGACCAGAAGAAAGCCCAGTTAAGGACTTTAGTGCGGCATATCAGAATGGCACAATGGACCGTTATCCAATCAAGGCTCCCAAGAAAAAGCCTGTCCCAATTTATCTCAAAGCCTTGGTGGTCAAAAATACTCAGGGACAATTTTTACTTGAAAAAAATGAAAGTGAAAAGCTCTTGGCAGGTTTTTGGCATTTCCCACTGGTAGAAGTAGATGACTTTTCGCAAGAGGAGCAGTTTGACCTCTTTCATCAGGTTGCGGAAGAAAGTGTAAACTTTGGCCCCAGTCCAGAGGAGAGTTTTCAGCAGGACTATGACTTAGAAGTTGATTGGCTTGATGTTTGTTTTGAGACTGTCAAGCATATCTTTAGCCATCGCAAGTGGCATGTTCAAATTGTAGCAGGTAAAGTGAGTGACTTCCATGATTTTTCAGATAGGGAAGTTCGCTGGCTTTCACCAGAAGAGTTTAAGGATGTTCCACTTGCCAAACCCCAACAAAAAATCTGGCAGGCTTATGCAAAAGCCAACTTAGGCAGTAGCAAAGACTAGCTATTGTGTCTTCTTTTTATTTTTTGGTATAATAGTAGAGAAAAAGGTGAACAAATGAAAAAAATATTAATTGTAGATGATGAAAAACCAATCTCGGATATTATCAAGTTTAATATGACCAAGGAAGGTTACGAGGTTGTAACTGCTTTTAATGGTCGTGAAGCGCTAGAGCAATATGAAGCAGAGCAACCAGATATTATTATTCTGGATTTGATGCTTCCAGAAATTGATGGTTTAGAAGTTGCTAAGACTATTCGCAAGACTAGTAGTGTACCTATTATCATGCTTTCAGCTAAAGACAGTGAATTTGATAAGGTTATCGGTTTAGAGCTTGGTGCAGATGACTATGTAACCAAACCCTTCTCAAATCGTGAGTTGCAGGCGCGTGTTAAAGCTCTCCTTCGTCGTACGGACTTGGTTTCTGTAGATAATCAGGATTCTGATGAAAAGAAAACCCAACCCTTGCAAATTGGGGACTTGGAGATTGTGCCAGATGCCTATGTGGCTAAGAAATACGGTGAGGAACTAGACTTAACCCACCGTGAATTTGAACTCTTGTACCACTTGGCTTCTCATATCGGTCAAGTGATTACGCGTGAACACTTGCTTGAAACGGTCTGGGGTTATGATTATTTCGGAGATGTTCGGACTGTTGACGTAACCATCAGACGTTTGCGTGAGAAGATTGAAGACACACCAAGTCGTCCAGAGTATATCTTAACACGTCGCGGTGTTGGTTATTATATGAGAAATAATGATTGAATTGATTAGAAAAAATATTCTTACTAGTGATTTTATCTTCATTTTAATTTTATTGGGTTTTATCTTGATTGTTACCTTGCTTTTGCTAGAAAATCGGCGAGATAATATTCGGTTGAAGCAAATCAATCAAAAGGTAAAAGACTTGATTGCAGGAGATTATTCTCAGGTATTGGATATGCAGGGAAGCTCTGAAATCACTAATATTACCAATAATCTCAATGATTTATCAGAAGTAATCCGTTTGACCCAAGAAAATCTGGAACAAGAGAGTAAACGATTGCATAGTATCCTCTCTTACATGACGGATGGAGTCCTTGCAACCAATCGTCGTGGCAAGATTACCATGATTAATGACATGGCTAAGAAACAGCTAGCTGTTCAGAAGGAAGAGGTTCTCAATAAAAGTATTCTAGAATTGCTTAAGATTGAAGATGAGTATGAACTTCGTGATTTGATTACCCAAGTTCCTGAGCTAATGATTGATTCTCAGGATGCCAATGGTGAATATCTGAGCCTTCGTGTACGTTTTGCCTTGGTTCGTCGTGAGTCTGGCTTTATTTCTGGTCTGGTTGCTGTTTTACACGATACGACAGAGCAGGAGAAGGAGGAACGGGAACGGAGACTCTTTGTTTCTAACGTTAGTCATGAGTTACGAACTCCTTTGACTAGCGTAAAATCCTATCTTGAAGCTTTGGATGAAGGGGCCTTGTCAGAACCTGTCGCACCAGATTTTATCAAGGTGTCTCTAGACGAAACCAACCGTATGATGCGTATGGTGACAGACCTTCTTCATCTTTCACGGATTGATAATGCAACCAGTCACCTAGATGTGGAATTAATCAATTTCACTGCCTTTATAACCTTTATCCTCAACCGTTTTGATCAGATAAGAGGGCAGGATGAAGAGAAGAAATATGAACTGGTGAGAGATTACCCAATTACCTCAGTCTGGATTGAGATTGATACAGATAAGATGACACAGGTGATTGATAATATTCTCAACAATGCCATCAAGTATTCGCCAGATGGTGGGAAAATCACAGTGACCATGAAGACGACTGATGATCAGATGATTTTATCTATCTCAGACCAAGGATTGGGTATTCCTAAGCAGGATTTACCACGTATCTTTGACCGTTTTTATCGTGTGGATCGTGCTAGAAGTCGTGCCCAAGGAGGTACTGGTTTAGGACTAGCTATTGCTAAAGAGATTATCAAACAACATAAGGGCTTTATTTGGGCCAAGAGTGAATACGGTAAGGGATCGACCTTTACCATTGTGCTCCCTTATGATAAGGATGCAGTGAAAGAAGAAGTATGGGAGGATGAAGTAGAAGACTAGAATGAGTGAAACAGGCTTTAAATACAGTATTTTAGCATCGGGTTCCAGTGGAAATTCCTTTTATCTGGAAACCCCCAAAAAGAAGCTTTTAGTGGATGCAGGCTTGTCTGGTAAGAAAATAACCAGCCTACTTGCTGAAATAAATCGCAAACCAGAAGACTTGGATGCTATCTTGATTACGCATGAGCATTCAGATCATATTCATGGAGTAGGTGTTTTGGCTCGCAAGTATGGTATGGATCTTTATGCCAATGAAAAAACCTGGCAGGCTATGGAAAATAGCAAGTATCTTGGCAAGGTGGATTCTTCGCAAAAGCATATCTTTGAAATGGGCAAAACCAAAACATTTGGAGATATCGATATCGAGAGTTTTGGTGTGAGTCATGATGCAGTCGCACCGCAGTTCTATCGCTTTATGAAGGATGATAAGAGTTTTGTCATGCTGACTGATACAGGTTATGTGAGTGACCGTATGGCAGGAATTGTCGAGAATGCAGATGGCTATCTTATAGAGTCCAACCATGATGTAGAGATTTTGCGAGCAGGTTCTTACGCTTGGCGACTCAAACAACGAATCCTATCGGATCTGGGTCACCTTTCTAACGAGGACGGTGCTGAAGCTATGATTCGTACCTTGGGAAACCGCACTAAGAAAATCTACCTAGGACATTTGTCTAAAGAGAACAATATCAAGGAACTGGCTCATATGACCATGGTCAATCAGCTGGCGCAAGCTGATCTAGGTGTAGGAGTAGACTTTAAGGTTTATGATACCTCACCAGATACTGCAACACCATTGACAGATATATAAAAAAGAAGGCGAGGGCCTTCTTTTTTATATCTTTTACAATCCTGCGAAATCTTTGATTTCTTGTGCTGACATTGAAGAGTCACAACGGACGTTGATTTGTCCATCCACAATGTGAACGAAGCCTGGTACAGTTGGGATACCATAGCGTGAGCGGAATGCTTGCAACTCATTGAGTTGGCTTGCTTCTTCACTGTTGATGAAGTAGATGTGGGCTTTGGTTTCAGCTACGACACCTGACAATGTACCTGCGAATTTACGGCAGTAAGGGCAAGTTTTGCGACCAATAAAGAAGGTTGCAGTTTCTTTTTTATCAAGAGCTTCTTGTGCACGCGCAACTGTAGTGACTTCAAGGTCTTTGATATTATCTAAAAATTGTTCCATGAGATTACCTCGCTTTCATTGATAAGTCTAGTATGCCATAAAGTTTCTAAAATTGCTTAGATTTGATACGAAAAAAAGATGAGATTATTTGGTCTCATCTTTTATAGGGCTTTATTTTACAAAAGCATTGATTTCTGCTTCGATATTAGCAATTTTAGCTTGTGATTCTTCGTTTGTTTCCCCTACAACTGCAATGTAGAACTTGATTTTTGGTTCTGTACCTGAAGGGCGAACAGCAATCCATGAACCGTCAGCAAGTGTGTATTTCAACACATCACTTGGAGGAGTTGTCAAGTTTGTAACAGTACCGTCAGCAGCAGTAGCAGTTTGAGCTTTAAAGTCTTCTACGACAGTAATAGCTGTTGCGTTCCATTCTTTTGGAGCATTGTTGCGGAATTTAGCCATGATCGCTTTGATTTGTTCAGCACCATCGACACCAGAAAGGGTAACAGAGATAGTTTTTTCTGCGTAGTAGCCGTACTCTTTGTAGATTTCTTCGATACCGTCAGCAAGTGTCAAACCACGTGAACGATAGTAGGCAGCAAGTTCAGCAACGACTAGAACAGCTTGGATAGCGTCTTTATCACGTACGAATGGTTTAATCAAGTAACCGAAGCTTTCTTCAAATCCCATCATGTAAGTGTGATTGTGTTTTTCTTCGAATTCTTGGATTTTTTCAGCGATGAATTTGAAACCAGTCAAGACGTTGAACATAGTTGCGCCGTAGCTTTCAGCAATCTTCGTTACCAAGTCAGTTGATACGATAGATTTGCAGAGTGCTGCATTTTCAGGCAGAGTTCCAGCATTTTTGTGGGCTTCCAAGATGTATTTAGCCATGATAGCACCGATTTGGTTACCTGAAAGGTTGAGGTAGCTACCATCTTTTTGAAGAACTTCAACACCAACACGGTCAGCATCAGGGTCAGTTGCCACAAGAACATCTGCACCAACTTGACGACCAAGTTCTTCAGCAAGAGCAAAAGCTGCTTGGCTTTCTGGGTTTGGAGATTTTACAGTTGAAAAGTCAGGGTCAGCAGTTGCTTGCGCTTCAACGACTTGAACAGAGTCAAATCCTGCTTGGGCAAGAGCACGACGAGCCAACATTTCACCAGTACCATGAAGTGGTGTGTAGACAATTTTCATGTCTTTACCGAATTCTTCAATCAAGGCTGGGTTGATGTTTACGTCCTTAACCTCTTTAAGGTATTCTACATCAACAGCTTCGCCGATAACTTCAATTAAGCCAGAAGCTTTTTCAGCTTCCACATCAGCAACTTCAACTGCAAATGGGTTTTCGATTGCACGGATATATGTAGTCAAAGCGTCTGCATCGTGTGGAGGCATTTGTCCACCGTCTTCACCGTAAACCTTGTATCCGTTAAATGGTGCAGGGTTGTGGCTGGCTGTGACCATGATACCTGCGAAACAGTTGAGGTGACGAACTGCAAATGATAATTCTGGAGTTGGACGAAGGCTTTCAAATACGTAAGATTTGATGCCGTGTTTAGCAAGAACTGCCGCAGATTCAAAGGCAAACTCAGGTGAGAAGTGACGACTATCGTAGGCAATTGCTACACCTCGTTCTTTTTCGTTTCCACCTTTTGACTCAATCAAACGAGCCAATCCTTCAGTAGCTTGGCGAACAACGTAGATGTTGATGCGGTTTGTACCAGCACCAATCAGGCCACGCATACCTGCAGTACCAAATTCAAGATTTGTATAGAAGGCATCTTCCTTAGTTTTTTCGTCCATATTTTCCAAATCTTGACGAAGGTAGTCAGGAAGCTCCGCAAAATCAACCCATTTCTGGTAATTTTCTTGGTAAGACATTGAAATTCTCCTTTTTGTAAATTGTTTTAACCGTTCACATTATAGCACTTTTTAGCGTTTTAGTAAAACGGTAGCATAATTTTCAGAAAAGTGGTGTCATATGCTGGTTTATCAAGTCTTGAATGCCTTAGGGAAACATGCTATACTGTTTGTATGATTATTTTACAAGCTAATAAAATTGAACGTTCTTTTGCAGGAGAGGTTCTTTTTGATAATATCACCCTGCAAGTTGATGAACGAGATCGAATTGCTCTTGTTGGGAAAAATGGTGCAGGTAAGTCTACTCTTTTGAAGATTTTGGTTGGAGAAGAGGAGCCAACTAGTGGAGAAATCAATAAGAAAAAAGATATTTCTCTGTCTTACCTAGCCCAAGATAGCCGTTTTGAGTCTGAAAATACCATCTACGATGAGATGCTTCATGTCTTTGATGATTTACGTCGGACTGAGAAGCAACTTCGCCAGATGGAGTTGGAGATGGGTGAAAAGTTTGGTGAGGACTTGAATAAGCTGATGTCAGATTACGACCGCTTATCTGAAAATTTTCGTCAGGCAGATGGCTTTACCTATGAAGCTGATATACGAGCGATTTTAAATGGATTCAAGTTTGACGAATCTATGTGGCAGATGAAAATTGCTGAGCTTTCTGGTGGTCAAAATACTCGTCTGGCACTGGCTAAAATGCTCCTTGAAAAGCCAAATCTCTTGGTATTGGACGAGCCAACCAACCACTTGGATATTGAAACTATTGCCTGGCTAGAGAATTACTTGGTAAATTATAGCGGTGCCCTTATTATTGTCAGCCATGACCGTTATTTCTTGGACAAGGTTGCGACAATTACGCTGGATTTGACCAAGCATTCTTTGGACCGCTATGTGGGCAATTACTCTCGTTTTGTAGAGTTGAAGGAGCAAAAGCTAGCTACTGAGGCAAAAAACTATGAAAAGCAACAGAAGGAAATCGCAGCTCTGGAAGACTTTGTCAATCGCAATTTAGTCCGAGCTTCAACGACCAAGCGTGCCCAATCTCGCCGCAAACAGCTGGAAAAAATGGAGCGTTTAGACAAGCCTGAAACTGGTAAGAAATCTGCTAACATGACCTTCCAGTCTGAAAAAACGTCGGGTAATGTTGTCCTGACTGTTGAAAATGCAGCTGTTGGCTATGATGGGGAAGTCCTGTCAGAGCCTATCAACTTAGACCTTCGTAAGATGAATGCTGTTGCTATAGTTGGTCCCAATGGTATTGGCAAATCAACCTTTATTAAGTCTATAGTGGACCAGATTCCTTTTATCAAGGGGGAAAAGCGATTTGGCGCTAATGTTGAGGTTGGATACTATGACCAAACTCAAAGCAAGCTGACACCAAGTAATACTGTACTGGATGAACTTTGGAATGATTTTAAACTGACACCAGAAGTTGAAATTCGTAACCGTCTAGGTGCCTTCCTTTTCTCGGGAGATGATGTTAAAAAATCGGTCGGCATGCTGTCTGGTGGCGAGAAAGCTCGTTTGCTTTTGGCTAAATTGTCTATGGAAAACAACAACTTTTTGATTCTGGATGAGCCAACCAACCACTTGGATATTGATAGCAAGGAAGTGCTAGAAAATGCCTTGATTGACTTTGATGGAACCTTGCTTTTTGTCAGCCACGACCGTTACTTTATCAATCGTGTAGCAACTCATGTTCTAGAATTGTCTGAGAATGGTTCGACTCTCTACCTTGGAGATTACGACTATTATGTTGATAAAAAGGCTGAAATGGAAGTCAGTCTTACAGAGGAAGCTTTAACCAGCAATCAAGTAAAAGAAGCAAGCTCAGTTAATGACTATCAAGCTCAGAAAGAAAGTCAAAAAGAAGTTCGTAAACTTATGCGACAAATCGAAAGTCTAGAAGCTGAAATTGAAGAGTTAGAAAGTCAAAGCCAAGACATTTCTGAACAAATGTTGGAAACAAACGATGCCAGCAAACTCATGGAATTGCAGGCTGAGTTGGACAAAATCAGCCATCGTCAGGAAGAAGCCATGCTTGAGTGGGAAGAATTATCAGAGCAGGTGTAAAGATGGAACATCTTGGAAAAGTATTTCGTGAATTTCGTACAAGTGGAAATTATTCTTTAAAGGAGGCGGCAGGGGAGTCCTGTTCAACCTCTCAGTTATCTCGCTTTGAGCTTGGGGAGTCTGACCTAGCAGTCTCGCGTTTCTTTGAGATTTTGGATAACATTCATGTAACAATCGAAAATTTCATGGACAAGGCAAGAAATTTTCACAATCATGAACATGTTGCCATGATGGGACAAATTATTCCGCTTTACTACTCAAATGATATTGCAGGTTTTCAAAAGCTTCAAAGAGAACAACTTGAAAAGGCTAAGAGTTCGACGAATCCCCTTTATTTTGAGCTGAACTGGATTTTGTTGCAAGGTCTGATTTGTCAAAGAGATTCGAGTTATCATATGAAGCAAGATGATTTGGATAAGGTAGCAGATTATCTCTTCAAAACAGAAGAATGGACCATGTATGAGTTGATTCTTTTCGGTAACCTCTATAGTTTCTACGATGTGGACTATGTCACTCGGATTGGTAGAGAAGTTATGGAGAGGGAGGAATTTTACCTAGAGATTGGTCGCCATAAGAGATTGGTGTTGATTTTGGCCCTCAATTGTTATCAACATTGTTTAGAGCATCTTTCTTTTGATAATGCTAGTTATTTCGAGGCTTATACAGAGAAGATTATTGGTAAAGGTATTAAGCTTTATGAGCGTAATGTTTTCCATTATTTAAAAGGTTTTGCCTTATATCAAAAAGGGCAGTGTAAAGAAGGTTGTAGCCAAATGCAAGAGGCCATGCGTATTTTTGATGTGCTAGGTCTCCCAGAGCAAGTAGCCTACTATCAAGAACACTACGAAAAATTTGTCAAAGATTAGTTTTCCCAAATAAGGGAAAAAATAAAAAGCTCCTTTCAGTTTTGATACAATAGTTTCAAAATTTGAGAGGAGTTTTTATATGAATCGCTATGCAGTACAGTTGATTAGCCGCGGAGCTGTTAACAAGATAGGGAATATGCTCTATGATTATGGAAATAGTGTCTGGTTGGCTTCCATGGGTACTATCGGGCAGACTGTTTTAGGAATGTATCAGATTTCTGAACTCGTTACATCTATTCTCGTAAATCCCTTTGGCGGAGTCATTTCAGACCGTTTTTCTCGTCGTAAGATTTTAATGACGACAGACCTTGTTTGTGGGATTCTTTGTCTGACTATTTCTTTCATAAGGAATGATAGCTGGATGATTGGAGCTTTGATTGGGGCTAATATTGTGCAGGCGATTGCCTTTGCCTTTTCTAGACCTGCAAATAAGGCCATTATCACAGAATTGGTAGAGAAGGATGAACTGGTCCTCTACAATTCTCGTTTGGAGTTGGTCTTGCAGGTTGTCAGTGTGAGTTCTCCTGTACTTTCTTTTCTGGTCTTACAATTTGCAAGTCTTCGCATTACCTTGGTATTAGATGCCCTTAGTTTTTTTCTTGCTTTTGGTTTGGTAGCCCTGCTTCCAAAGAAAGAAGAGAAAACTTTGGGGGAGAAGAAACTTACATTCAAAGTTATTTGTGCTGATATCAAGGAGGGAGTTCACTATATTGTGAAGCAAAGGGAAATCTTCTTTTTACTAGTCATGGCTTCAAGTGTCAATTTTTTCTTTGCAGCTTTTAATTACCTCCTTCCCTTTTCAAATCAGCTTTATGGAGTTCAAGGTGCCTATGCCACTATTTTAACTATGGGTGCTATCGGTTCTATTGTTGGGGCGCTGCTAGCTAGTAAGATTAAAGCCAGTATGGAAATGCTTCTGTTTTTATTGGCTCTGACTGGACTTGGAGTGATGATAATGGGATTCACCCTCCCATCCTACCTTGCTTTTTCAGGGAATTTCATTTGTGAACTATTTATGACGATGTTCAATATTCACTTTTTTACTCAGGTACAAACCAAGGTTGAAGGTGAATATCTTGGTAGGGTTCTCAGTTCGATTTATACCTTAGCTATACTATTTATGCCTATTGCAACAGGTTTAATGACCTGGCTTCCAAGTGTCCATCTTTATTCTTTCTTGATTATAGGACTAGGAGTAGTAGCCTTATCTTTCTTAGCTCTCGGATATGTTCGAACTCATTTTGAAAAAGAGACATAAGTTTGCTTGGACTTCAAAAATAATTCCAATCTAAGTGTTTTTTCAGCCCTTCTCGTTTGTGAGGAGGGCTTAGTTTATGGTAAAATAGTTTTATGAATAAAAGAATGAATGAGTTGGTCGCCTTGCTCAATCGCTATGCGACTGAGTACTATACCAGCGATAATCCCTCGATTTCAGACAGTGAGTATGATCGACTTTACCGAGAGTTGGTTGAGTTAGAAACTGCCTATCCAGATCAAGTGCTAGCAGACAGTCCTACCCATCGTGTTGGTGGCAAGATTTTAGATGGTTTTGAAAAATACAGTCATCAGTATCCTCTTTATAGTTTGCAGGATGCTTTTTCACGTGAGGAGCTTGAAGCTTTTGACGCGCGTGTTCGTAAGGAAGTTGCCCATCCGACCTATATTTGTGAACTGAAAATCGATGGCTTATCTATCTCGCTTACTTATGAAAAGGGGATTTTAGTTGCAGGTGCAACGCGTGGAGATGGTTCTATTGGTGAAAATATCACAGAAAACCTTAAGCGTGTCAAGGATATTCCTTTGACCTTGCAAGAAGAACTAGATATCACAGTTCGTGGGGAATGTTATATGCCACGTGCTTCTTTTGACCAGGTTAACCAAACTCGCCAAGAAAATGGAGAGCCTGAATTTGCCAATCCTCGTAATGCGGCAGCAGGAACATTGCGTCAGCTGGATACAGCAGTAGTTGCCAAGCGTAACCTTGCGACATTCCTTTATCAAGAAGCCAGTCCTTCAACTCGTGATAGTCAAGAAAAGGTTTTGAAGCACCTAGAACAGCTCGGTTTTGTAGTCAATCCTAAGCGGATTTTGGCTGAAAGCATGGATGAGATTTGGAATTTTATCCAAGAAGTAGGACAAGAACGGGACAATCTGCCTTATGATATCGATGGGGTGGTGATTAAGGTCAATGACCTAGCAGGTCAAGAAGAACTTGGTTTTACCGTTAAAGCGCCAAAGTGGGCAGTAGCCTATAAGTTCCCTGCTGAGGAAAAAGAAGCCCAACTCCTTTCAGTTGATTGGACAGTTGGTCGTACGGGTGTTGTGACCCCAACTGCTAAACTAACACCAGTACAACTAGCTGGTACAACTGTTAGCCGTGCAACCTTGCACAATGTAGATTATATTGCTGAAAAAGATATCCGAAAAGACGATACGGTTATCGTCTATAAGGCTGGAGATATCATCCCTGCCGTTTTATGTGTGGTAGAATCCAAACGGATTTCTGAAGAGAAACTAGATATCCCTACAAACTGTCCAAGTTGTGATTCTGACTTATTGCATTTTGAAGATGAGGTGGCCCTGCGTTGTATCAATCCACGTTGTCCTGCCCAAATTATGGAAGGTTTGATTCACTTTGCTTCTCGAGATGCCATGAATATTACAGGACTTGGTCCATCTATTGTTGAGAAGCTTTTCGCTGCCAATTTAGTCAAGGATGTGGCAGATATTTACCGTTTGAAAGAAGAAGATTTCCTCCTTTTAGAAGGTGTTAAGGAAAAGTCCGCTTCTAAACTGTATCAAGCCATCCAAGCATCTAAGGAAAATTCAGCCGAGAAACTCTTGTTTGGTCTTGGCATTCGCCATGTCGGAAGCAAGGCCAGTCAGTTGTTACTTCAACATTTTCATTCAATCGAAAATCTGGCTCAGGCAGATCCAGAGGAGGTGTCTAGTATTGAAAGTCTAGGTGGTGTGATTGCAAAGAGTCTTCAGACTTATTTTGCGACAGAAGGCTCTGAAATTCTCCTCAGAGAATTGAAAGAAGCAGGAGTCAATTTGGACTATAAAGGTCAGACTGTAGTAGTGAATGCAGCCTTGTCAGGTTTGACCGTTGTATTGACTGGAAAATTGGAACGTCTCAAGCGCTCAGAAGCTAAAAGTAAACTCGAAAGTTTGGGTGCCAAAGTGACTGGCAGTGTTTCTAAAAAGACCGACCTCGTCGTGGCAGGTGCAGATGCTGGAAGTAAACTTCAAAAAGCACAAGAACTTGGTATTGAAGTTCGAGATGAAGCTTGGCTCGAAAGTTTGTAAAGAATAGTAGAAGGCTAGATGTTAGATAGTCTGAAACTGTCTATCCTGAAGTGTTTTGACATGAATTGAGTCTATCTTGAGTCAGAAATTAAATTGCTGAATCTATCAGCACCACATAAAAAATTAAATTAAAATTAGAAATTAGGAAAAGAAATGTTAAATTACCCTGTAGTCATCCATTTTCATCGAAAAAACGGGGATTATGCAGCCTGTTCATTTAGTAGAAAACAGGCGGACAATGTTGAAAAATTGTATTATGAAAATAACTTTTTTGGAGCAAAGTTCTCCTTCACAGTTACAAGTCAAGAAAAGTTAGAAAACCTGAAGTTTTCTGTCGAGATTGATGGGACAGTTAAGGAATATTCCGTGCGTTATAACTACTATCCGCTTCTGACAGAAGTTTGGATTTTAGAGGGCGACGAGACTGTTTATTATTCTGAAAACCCAGCCATTGCTAGTCCTTACTACAAAGATCAAAATCCATTTGCTTTTGATAGAGCAATACATAGCGCTAGTTTTGATCACCACTGGGGCTACCAAGGAGAACTAGGTTACAGTCTTTCAGATTATCAGACTAGCTTTAAACTTTGGGCTCCTACGGCTACTGCTGTACAGGTGGTTGTCTACGAAAATACCAGCAACGACGCTCCGATTTGGAAAACCTTTAATCTAGAGCGTGGTAATAGCTATTCATACAGTCATAAGTACAATACCATTGGTGTTTGGAGTCTAGACTTAGATGAAAATCTTGCTGGCAAGGCTTATCAGTATCAGATTGACTTTCCTCACCACCAGACTGTGACGAGAGATCCTTACACGATTGCCACAAGTCCTGACGGCAAACGTTCCGTAATTCTTTCTCATCAAGACAGACAAGTAGAAGGATTTGTGGTCAAACATGGAACAGAAGCGCCTTGGCGTTTGGAAAATCCATGTAAAGCAGTTATCTGTGAAATGCATATCCGAGATTTAACCAAATCTCCGACCTCTGGAGTTGCAGAGCATCTCCGTGGAACCTTCCTTGGTGCTGCCCAGACTGGAACTGTAAACCAATTCGGACAAGCAACCGCCTTTGACTATATCAAAGAACTTGGCTGCAACTATGTTCAACTCCAGCCTATCTTTGATCGCCATAAGGAATACGATGAGGATGGAAATGTAACCTATAACTGGGGTTATGACCCTCAAAACTACAATGCACCAGAACCAAGTTTTTCTAGTAATCCAGATGATCCAGGGCAGGTCATTCGTGATTTGAAGACCATGGTTCAAGCCTATCACGATGCGGGGATTGGTGTCATTATGGACGTGGTTTATAATCACACCTTTTCAACGGTTGATGCACCTTTCCAAACAACTGTCCCTGATTACTACTATCGTATGAATCCAGACGGTACCTTCCAGAATGGAACAGGTGTTGGAAATGAAACAGCCAGTGAACACGAAATGTTCCGCAAGTACATGATTGATTCTCTTCTATACTGGGTACAGGAATACAATATTGACGGCTTCCGTTTTGACTTGATGGGTATTCATGATGTCAAAACCATGCAAGCGATTCGTTGGGCGCTAGATGAGGTTGATCCCTGTATTATCACTTATGGAGAAGGCTGGGATATGGGAACAGGTCTTGCAACTTATGATAAGGCCAAGAAGGATAATGCCTACCAAATGCCAAATATCGGATTCTTCAATGATAATCAGCGTGATGCGGTCAAAGGAGGAGAAGTTTATGGTGCAATCAAGTCAGGATTTGTAAGTGGTGCAGCCACTGAACCAATCATTGCCAAGGCCATTCTTGGTAGCCGAGAATTGGGTTCTTATCTCAGTCCAAACCAGGTTCTCAACTATGTTGAAGCCCATGACAATTACAATCTTCATGATTTGTTGGCGACTCTTCATCCTGATCAAAGTTCAGACCAGATTATGCGCAAGGTTGAGACGGCGACAGCAATGAACCTTCTCATGCAAGGAATGTCCTTTATGGAAATTGGCCAAGAATTTGGTCGAACCAAATTAATTCCGACGGGTGAACATGGACAACTCACTTCGGCAGACCGAGAACGTGCTATGAATAGTTACAACGCTCCTGACAGTGTTAACCAAATAAACTGGGATTTAATCAATGAAAGACAAGAAAGCATTGACTTTGTCCGTCAAATTATTCGACTGAAAACACAGACTAGCGCCTTTTCTTATCCTACATACGAAGAAGTTTACCGTCATGTCTTTGTTCACACAGCTGCAGAAAATAGCGGATGGATTGTTTACGAGATTCACGGGGGGCCAGAACATCTATTGGTAGTATTCAATGCCAAGGGAACTTCCTTATACTTTGAAAATGCAGGAAATCTAGAAATGCTTGTGACCAATAGTCGTTCGAAACAAGAAAATGTCATTGATGATACTAGTGTCGCAGTGCTAAAAGTACTCTCTTAAATGCATAAACTAAAAAGGGTTAGATTGTCTAATCCTTTTTATCATTTATAAGTTTTCAATGAAGATTAGAATCAAGTTTCAAATAGTTTGAAAAACCAAGCTTGTGAAAATAATCTCAAAAAAATTGCAAAAAGGGTTGTAATTTTCTGAAAATTTGGTAAAATATATCTTAATCATTTTCAGGAGGACGAGAATTTGACAAGATATCAGAATTTAGTAAATGGAAAATGGAAATCAGCTGAAAAAGAAATTACGATTTATTCACCAATAAACCAAGAAGAATTAGGGACTGTTCCAGCTATGACTCAGGCAGAAGTAGATGAGGCTATGAAAGCTGCGCGTGCAGCCCTGCCAGCTTGGCGAGCTTTATCAGCAGTTGAACGTGCGGCTTATTTGCACAAAACAGCAGCTATTTTAGAACGTGATAAGGAAGAAATTGGTACTATACTTGCCAAAGAAGTGGCAAAGGGAATTAAAGCAGCTATTGGAGAAGTGGTGCGTACCGCAGACTTGATTCGCTATGCTGCTGAGGAAGGTCTCCGTATCACTGGACAAGCAATGGAAGGTGGCGGTTTTGAAGCAGCAAGTAAAAATAAATTGGCCGTTGTTCGTCGCGAGCCAGTTGGTGTCGTGCTAGCTATTGCTCCCTTTAATTATCCAGTTAATTTATCTGCTTCTAAAATTGCACCTGCCTTGATTGCAGGGAATGTAGTCATGTTTAAGCCACCAACACAAGGTTCTATTTCTGGGCTCTTGCTGGCTAAAGCGTTTGAAGAAGCAGGGATTCCAGCTGGTGTTTTCAATACCATTACGGGTCGTGGTTCAGAAATCGGGGATTATATCATTGAGCACAAAGAAGTCAACTTCATCAACTTTACAGGCTCAACTCCTATCGGAGAACGTATTGGTCGTTTGGCTGGTATGCGTCCTATCATGTTGGAGCTTGGTGGGAAAGATGCAGCCTTAGTACTAGAAGATGCAGATTTGGAACATGCTGCCAAGCAAATTGTTGCGGGTGCCTTTAGCTATTCAGGTCAACGTTGCACAGCCATTAAACGTGTTATTGTTATCGAAAGTGTAGCAGATACACTAGCTGCTTTGCTTCAAGCAGAGGTTACTAAATTAACAGTTGGCGATCCATTCGACAATGCTGATATCACACCAGTTATCGACAATGCTTCAGCAGACTTTATTTGGGGCTTGATTGATGATGCACAAGAAAAAGGTGCTCAGGCTCTTACACCAATCAAACGCGAAGGCAATCTTCTATGGCCAGTGCTTTTTGACCAAGTTACAAAAGATATGAAAGTGGCATGGGAAGAGCCATTTGGTCCTGTTTTACCAATTATCCGTGTGGCTAGTGTAGAGGAAGCCATTGCCTTTGCCAACGAATCTGAATTCGGCCTTCAATCCTCAGTCTTTACAAATGATTTCAAAAAAGCATTTGAAATTGCTGAAAAACTTGAAGTGGGTACAGTTCATATAAATAATAAAACCCAGCGTGGTCCAGATAATTTCCCATTCCTTGGTGTCAAAGGTTCTGGCGCTGGAGTGCAAGGAATTAAATATAGTATTGAAGCGATGACAAATGTCAAATCCATTGTTTTTGATGTGAAATGAAATGTAAAATCAGGAAATTCGTTTCCTGATTTATTTTTTTACTTAAAATTATATTTTTGTTAGCTAAATAACGAACTTTATGATAGTATTATAAAAAAACAATTCGTTTTCAAAGCGTTTCTGAAAAATTCTTGATTTACAAGTGAACACATCAGTGAATTTGTTGAAGACTTTCAAAAGATTTTTTTGCAAATTCCGTAATTTACTTGAATCTTCCCTAAAAAGGTAGTATAATAAATCTATAGAAAACGCTTACAGAAATAGGAGGGTGTATGGATAAGAATAATGCTTTAGAAACCTTTATGACAGGTGAAAATTTTCACCTCCAGCACTATCTGGGAGCTCATAGGGAAGAAAAAAATGGAGAGTATGGCTATACTTTTCGTGTGTGGGCGCCTAATGCTCAGGCTGTTCACTTGGTAGGGGATTTCACCAATTGGGTTGAAAATCAAATTCCGATGGAACGGAATGAATTTGGAGTCTGGGAAGTCTTTACCAGTCTTGCTCAAGAAGGCCAAATTTATAAGTACCATATCACGCGTGCAAATGGTCATCAACTGATGAAGATTGACCCTTTGGCTGTTCGATATGAGGCACGACCTGGTACTGGGGCTATTTTAACAGATATTCCAGAAAAGAAATGGAAGGATGGCCTCTGGCTAGCCCGTAGAAAACGCTTGAGCTTTGAAGAGCGTCCTGTTAATATTTACGAGGCTCATGCTGGCTCTTGGAAGAGAAATCCTGATGGCAGCCCCTATAGTTTTGCTCAATTGAAAGATGAACTCATTCCTTACTTGGTTGAGATGAATTATACTCACATTGAGTTTATGCCCCTGATGTCTCACCCACTAGGTTTGAGTTGGGGCTATCAGCTTATGGGTTACTTTGCTCTAGAGCATGCCTATGGTCGTCCTGAAGAATTTCAAGATTTTGTTGAGGAATGTCACTTAAACAATATAGGTGTTATTGTAGACTGGGTACCTGGTCACTTTACTATCAATGATGATGCCTTGGCCTATTATGATGGAACACCGACTTTTGAATACCAAGACCATAATAAGGCTCATAACTACGGTTGGGGAGCACTTAATTTTGACCTTGGAAAGAATGAAGTCCAGTCTTTCCTGATCTCTAGTATTAAGTTCTGGATTGATTTTTATCATTTAGATGGTATTCGCGTAGATGCCGTTAGCAACATGCTCTATCTTGACTACGATGATGCTCCATGGACACCTAATAAAGATGGTGGCAATCTCAACTATGAAGGTTATTATTTCCTTCAACGCTTGAATGATGTGATTAAACTAGTTCATCCTGATGTGATGATGATAGCGGAGGAAAGTTCATCAGCTACTCAGATTACTGACACTAAGGATTCAGATGGTCTTGGCTTCGACTACAAATGGAATATGGGTTGGATGAATGACATCCTCCGTTTCTATGAAGAAGATCCGATTTATCGTAAATACGACTTTAACTTGGTGACTTTCAGCTTTATGTATGTCTTCAAAGAGAATTATCTCCTACCATTCTCACACGATGAAGTGGTTCATGGCAAGAAGAGTATGATGCACAAGATGTGGGGAGATCGCTATAATCAATTCGCAGGCTTGCGTAATCTCTACACTTACCAAATTTGTCACCCAGGTAAAAAATTGCTCTTCATGGGTAGTGAATATGGGCAATTCCTAGAATGGAAATCTGAAGAACAGTTGGAATGGTCAAACTTAGAAGATCCAATGAATGCTAAGATGAAGTATTTCACTTCTCAGCTAAACCAGTTTTACAAAGATCACCGCTGTCTGTGGGAAATTGATACTAGCTATGATGGTATTGAAATCATCGATGCGGATAATCGAGACCAGAGTGTTCTTTCCTTCATCCGTAAGGGTAAGAAGGACGATATGTTAGTCTGTATCTTTAATATGGCACCTGTTGAACGAAAAGATTTTACAATTGGACTTCCTGTTGCAGGGATTTACGAAGAAGTCTGGAATACTGAGTTAGAAGAGTGGGGAGGCGTTTGGAAAGAACATAATCAAACTGTGCAAACGCAAGAAGGACTATGGAAAGATTATGAGCAGACCTTGACCTTTACCCTACCGGCTATGGGAGCAAGTGTTTGGAAAATCAAACGTCGCTTAAAACCTACTAAAACCGTCACAAGTAAAAACCAAAAAGGAGTAGAAAATGAAGAATGAAATGTTAGCTTTGATTCTTGCTGGTGGGCAAGGAACTCGTCTCGGTAAACTCACTCAAAGCATTGCAAAACCAGCTGTGCAATTTGGTGGGCGCTACCGTATCATTGACTTTGCTCTTTCAAACTGTGCCAACTCAGGCATCAACAATGTTGGAGTCATTACACAGTACCAACCACTTGCTCTCAACAACCATATCGGGAATGGTTCAAGCTGGGGACTAGATGGTATCAATTCTGGTGTCTCTATTCTTCAACCTTATTCTGCAAGTGAAGGAAATCGTTGGTTCGAAGGGACTAGTCACGCTATTTACCAAAATATCGATTATATCGACAGTGTCAATCCTGAGTATGTTTTGATTCTATCTGGGGACCACATCTATAAAATGGACTATGATGATATGCTCCAGTCACACAAGGATAACAATGCTAGTTTGACAGTAGCAGTTCTTGATGTTCCTCTTAAGGAAGCTAGCCGTTTTGGTATTATGAACACAGATGCCAATAACCGCATTGTTGAATTTGAAGAAAAACCAGCTCAACCTAAATCTACAAAAGCTTCTATGGGAATTTACATTTTTGATTGGCAACGTCTGCGCAATATGCTTGTTACTGCTGAAAAGAGCAATGTCGATATGTCAGACTTCGGTAAGAATGTCATTCCAAATTACCTTGAGTCAGGTGAAAGTGTCTATGCATATGAGTTTAATGGCTACTGGAAAGATGTTGGTACTATTGAGTCACTTTGGGAAGCTAACATGGAATATATTTCACCAGAAAATGCCTTGGATAGCCGTAACCGTCAATGGAAGATTTACTCAAGAAACTTAATTTCACCACCAAACTTCCTTGGGGCAAATGCTCATGTGGAAGATTCCTTGGTTGTCGATGGCTGTTTCGTAGATGGAACTGTTAAACATTCTATCCTCTCAACAGGTGCGCAAGTTCGCGAAGGGGCAGAAGTAGTAGATTCAGTTATCATGAGTGGTGCAATTGTCGGTCAGGGAGCTAAAATCAAACGTGCCATTATTGGTGAAGGTGCAGTTATTTCTGATGGTGTCGAAATTGATGGAACAGAAGAAGTACAAGTTGTAGGATATGATGAAGTAGTGGGGGTAGCAACAGATGAAGATTGATAAATATTCTGCCATTTTAGGAAACACAGTTGGTTTTCATGATATGTCAACACTGACAGACCACCGTCCAGTAGCTAGTTTGCCATTTGGTGGTAAATATCGCTTGATTGACTTCCCGCTTTCAAGTCTTGCTAATGCTGGTGTCCGTAGTATTTTTGGTATTTTCCAACAAGACAATATCAGCTCAGTCTTTGACCATATCCGTTCAGGACGTGAGTGGGGCTTGTCAACTCTTCTTAGCCACTATTATCTAGGTATTTACAATACTCGTGTGGAAAGTAGTACAGTTGGAAAAGAATACTACCAACAACTTCTTACTTACTTGAAACGTTCTGGCTCAAACCAAACAGTTTCACTCAACTGTGATGTTTTGATTAATATTGATTTGAACCAAGTTTTCCATCTACATAGTACAACAAAAGGGCCTATCACTGTAGTTTATAAAAAACTAGCTAAGAAAGACATTTCAGAAGTAAACGCAATCTTGGAAGTGGATGAAACAGACCATGTTCGTTCTCATAAACTCTTTGATAGTAAATCATCAGATGAAGTTTACAATATGTCGACAGATATCTTTGTCGTTGATACCCCTTGGTTGATTGAACGCTTAGAAGAAGAGGCTAAGAAAGAACATCCAGAGAAGTTGCGCTATGTTTTACGGGATTTGGCTGCAAAAGAAGGGGCTTTTGCCTACGAGTACACAGGCTACCTAGCCAACATTCATTCTGTAGAGTCTTATTATAAAGCGAATATCGATATGCTTGAATCGCAAAAGTTCTATTCTCTCTTCTCACCAAACCAAAAGATTTATACAAAGGTCAAAAACGAAGAGCCAACTTACTATGCCAATACATCTAAGGTAAGTACTTCTCAGTTTGCTTCTGGTAGTATTGTTGAAGGTCAAGTGGCTAATTCTGTTTTATCACGTAATATTCATGTCCATAAGGATAGCTTGGTTAAAGATAGCATCTTATTCCCTCGTGTTGTTATTGGAGAAGGTGCTCAGGTAGAATACGCTATATTGGACAAGGGTGTTGAAGTTGCGGATGGAGTAGTGATCCGTGGAACTGCAGAACATCCAGTCGTCGTTAAGAAAGGTGCTAAAGTAACAGAGGATATTCATTCATGAAAATTTTATTTGTAGCAGCAGAGGGTGCACCCTTTTCAAAAACAGGTGGTTTGGGAGACGTCATTGGCGCTCTTCCAAAATCACTGGTAAAAGCTGGGCACGAAGTTGCAGTGATTTTACCCTACTATGACATGGTAGAGGCTAAATTTGGAAATCAGATTGAAGATGTTCTTCATTTTGAGGTGAGCGTCGGTTGGCGCAGACAGTACTGTGGGATTAAGAAAACCGTCTTAAACGGTGTAACCTTCTACTTTATTGACAACCAATATTATTTCTTCCGTGGCCATGTTTACGGTGATTTTGACGATGGGGAACGCTTCGCTTTCTTCCAACTGGCTGCCATTGAGGCTATGGAAAGGATTGACTTTATCCCTGACCTTCTCCATGTTCATGACTACCATACAGCCATGATACCTTTCTTGTTAAAGGAAAAATACCGTTGGATTCAAGCCTATCAAGGAATTAAAACTGTTTTAACCATTCATAATTTAGAATTCCAAGGACAATTTTCAGAGGGAATGTTATGGGATTTGTTTGGAGTCGGCTTCGAACGTTATGCTGATGGTACCCTTCGCTGGAATAACTGTCTGAACTGGATGAAGGCAGGTATTCTCTATGCGGACCGTGTTTCAACAGTTTCGCCTAGTTATGCTCATGAAATTATGACCAGTCAGTTTGGATGTAACTTGGATCAGATTCTTCGAATGGAATCTGGCAAGGTATCTGGTATCGTGAATGGGATTGATGCTGACCTGTATAATCCTCAGACGGATGCCCTTTTAGACTATCATTTTAATCAGGAAGATTTGTCTGGGAAGGCCCAGAATAAGGCAAAATTGCAAGAAAGAGTTGGCTTACCCGTTAGGACTGATGTTCTACTGGTGGGAATTGTTTCTCGTTTGACACGTCAAAAAGGTTTTGATGTGGTGGTGGAAAGTTTGCACCATATCTTGCAAAATGATATTCAGATTGTTCTTTTGGGAACTGGAGATCCAGCCTTTGAAGGAGCTTTCTCATGGTTTGCTCAAATCTACCCAGACAAGCTATCAGCAAATATCACTTTTGATGTCAAACTAGCTCAAGAAATCTACGCTGCTTGTGACCTCTTCCTTATGCCAAGTCGTTTTGAACCATGTGGTTTGTCTCAAATGATGGCTATGCGTTACGGAACCTTGCCATTGGTCCATGAAGTTGGTGGGTTGCGAGATACCGTTAAAGCCTTTAATCCAATTGAAGGAAGCGGTACTGGCTTTAGCTTTGACAATCTATCTCCTTACTGGTTGAATTGGACTTTCCAAACAGCTTTGGACTTGTATAGAAACCATCCTGATGTTTGGAGAAGTCTACAAAAACAAGCTATGGAGTGTGATTTCTCATGGGATACAGCCTGCAAGTCATACCTTGACTTGTACCATAGTTTAGTTAATTAATAGATAAAATCGTATGATGATTTCATACGATTTTTGGGCTATTTAGAGAGGAGGAGTGATGTCTCAAGTAAAAGGATTGTGTGTTATGGATGTTGATGGAACCTTAATCCTAGAAGAAGTAATTGATCTTTTGGGTAGAGAGGCAGGTCGTGAGGAAGAAATTTCGCAGATTACAAGTCGGGCAATGAGAGGAGAGTTGAACTTTGAAAGTAGTTTAAGAAAAAGAGTTTCCTTCTTGGAAGGCCTTCCTGTCTCTGTATTTGATAAAGCTTTCGACTCTATTCATCTATCGCCAAATGCACAGATATTTATCTCTATTCTCCAAAAGAACGGAATCCTAGTTGGTCTGGTGTCTGGGGGCTTTACACCAATAGTTGCGAGATTAGCAAAATCCCTTAGTATTTCCTATTTCTCTGCCAACCAACTAGAAGTTAAAGACGGTCTTCTAACAGGAACATTAGTTGGACAAATTATCAGTCCCCAGGTCAAAAAAGAGACTCTGGAAAAATGGAGAGAGAAACTAAAACTTCCTAAAGAAAGAACGATTGCAATCGGTGATGGGGCCAATGATTTATTGATGTTGAAGTCATCAGGACTAGGAATTGCCTTTTGTGCCAAAGAGGTACTCAAAAAAGAAATACCACATCATGTTGACAAGAGAGATTTTTTAGAAGTTCTACCTTTGATTGACTTTTTAGAATGAGGGAAAATATGAAGATTGTAATTGCACCAGATTCATTTAAGGAAAGCTTGACCGCTGAAGAGGTAGCTGAAGCTATAAAAAGAGGCTTCCAACAATCGATAGCAGATGTAGAATGTCTCCTCTGTCCTGTTGGTGATGGTGGGGAAGGTACAGTAGATGCTATTCGGCATTCTATTGACCTTGAAGAAAAATGGATCCAAGTGACAGGAGCTTTTGGACAAAAAGAAGCCATGCGCTATTTTCAAAAAAGTCAACTGGCACTATTTGAAGTTGCCGACTTGGTTGGCCTTGGAAAAATTCCGCTAGAGAAACGAAATCCACTTCAAATCCAAACTTGTGGAATAGGGGAATTGATTCGTTATCTCATTGCTCAAGGGATTAAAGAAATCTATATCGGTGTTGGTGGTACGGCCAGTAATGACGGAGGAATTGGGATTGCTGCTGGTTTAGGTTATCGTTTTTATGATAGGGATGGAAATGTCTTGCCTGCATGCGGTCAATCCTTACTAAAATTAGCTTCAGTTTCAACAGAAAATCGCTATGAAATTCCTGAAGATGTGCAAATTCGTATTTTAGCAGATGTCGTGTGTCCCTTATGTGGTCCTCAAGGTGCGACCTACACGTTTGGCAAGCAAAAAGGCCTAGATCCTACTATGTTTGATGCCGTAGATCAAGCAATCCAAGATTTTTATGAAAAAAACTCACCTGCAATATTGGAAATAAAAGGAGCAGGAGCTGGTGGAGGCATTGCTGGCGGTTTGTGTGCCTTTGCTCAGGCAAATATCGTGTCGGGAATTGATACCTGCTTGAACCTAATCAACTTTGATAAGAAAGTTTCAGATGCTGATTTGGTTGTTGTAGGAGAAGGGAGGCTAGATCTTCAAAGCTTATCAGGTAAAGCGCCTATTGGTGTTGCAAAAAGAACCCCTGTCGAAGTTCCTGTCATTGCTATTTGTGGTAGTCTTGCTGAAGATTTACCTTCCCTACCATTTGAGAATATCCAAGCGGTTTTTTCAATTTTGGAGAAAAGTGAACCTCTAGAAGATAGTTTGAAAAATGCCAGTCTCTATTTGGAGCACACGGCTGCCAATATAGGGCATTTATTAACTATGCGCAAGATTTAGCCAAACCATTTCTTCCAGATGGATGTTTTGGCTGGTTCTTCCTTTTTAACTTCCCAAAGTTTTGCAAAAGCAAGTCGAAGGTTCTTTTCTTCTACTTGTACTGGTGCATTGCTATGGATAATCAGGCCAAAAGGAGAAGAAGTATGCTCTTCAGATACAATGGTAGCTTGACTATCAGTTTCTTTAGCTTCTTTTAAGTAGAAAACTTGCTTGTCAAATTCGATAGTTGGTGAGATTTTCACAAATAGTGGCTCTGCTTTTTCCTGTAGGTTTTCTAAAATAGATAAAAAGCCTTTTTCTAGCTGAGGACTATTTGCTGTGTCAATATCTGCATATCCAAGAACTCTTTCCTCAAAAGTGCCAAGATAGCGTCTTTGCTCATCTGGATTTAATTTTGGCCCACCATGAGCTTTTTCAAGTAATTGTTTTGATAAATCTGTCATGAAAACAGTATATCATAAAAGTTAGAATAAAACAGATAAAAGAAAGCGATTACTTTATAAAGTTAAGGAAAATTTGCACAAAGATAACGTTTTTTCTTGAAAAAGGAGGGCTTTTAAGGTATTATAGAGGTGTAAAAAATTTAACTCATAAGGAGAGTAAAAAATGTCAATTATTACTGATGTTTACGCTCGCGAAGTCCTAGACTCACGCGGTAACCCAACACTTGAAGTAGAAGTTTACACTGAATCAGGTGCTTTCGGACGTGGTATGGTTCCATCAGGAGCTTCTACTGGTGAACACGAAGCAGTTGAACTTCGCGACGGTGACAAATCTCGTTACGGTGGTCTTGGTACACAAAAAGCTGTTGACAACGTAAACAACATCATTGCTGAAGCTATCATCGGCTACGATGTACGTGATCAACAAGCTATCGACCGTGCTATGATCGCTCTTGACGGTACTCCTAACAAAGGTAAATTGGGTGCAAACGCAATCCTTGGTGTGTCTATCGCTGTTGCTCGTGCTGCTGCTGACTACCTTGAAATCCCACTTTACAGCTACCTTGGTGGATTCAACACTAAAGTTCTTCCAACTCCAATGATGAACATCATCAACGGTGGTTCTCACTCTGACGCTCCAATCGCTTTCCAAGAGTTCATGATCTTGCCAGTTGGTGCGCCAACATTTAAAGAAGCTCTTCGTTACGGTGCTGAAATCTTCCACGCTCTTAAGAAAATCCTTAAATCACGTGGTTTGGAAACTGCCGTAGGTGACGAAGGTGGATTTGCTCCTCGTTTCGAAGGAACTGAAGACGGTGTTGAAACTATCCTTGCTGCGATCGAAGCTGCTGGATACGTTCCAGGTAAAGATGTATTTATCGGATTTGACTGTGCTTCATCAGAATTCTACGATAAAGAACGTAAAGTTTACGACTACACTAAATTTGAAGGTGAAGGTGCTGCTGTTCGTACATCTGCAGAACAAATCGACTACCTTGAAGAATTGGTTAACAAATACCCAATCATCACTATCGAAGATGGTATGGATGAAAACGACTGGGATGGTTGGAAAGCTCTTACTGAACGTCTTGGTAAGAAAGTTCAACTTGTTGGTGACGACTTCTTCGTAACAAACACTGACTACCTTGCACGTGGTATCCAAGAAGGTGCTGCTAACTCAATCCTTATCAAAGTTAACCAAATCGGTACTCTTACTGAAACTTTTGAAGCTATCGAAATGGCTAAAGAAGCTGGTTACACTGCCGTTGTATCACACCGTTCAGGTGAAACTGAAGATTCAACAATCGCTGACATCGCAGTTGCAACTAATGCAGGACAAATCAAGACTGGTTCACTTTCACGTACAGACCGTATCGCTAAATACAACCAATTGCTTCGCATCGAAGACCAACTTGGTGAAGTAGCTGAATACCGTGGATTGAAATCATTCTACAACCTTAAAAAATAAAATAGTTCAGTGAACTATTTTATCCCGAACCTTGAAATTCAAAAGTTCGGCCGTTGATTTAACAACGTTTCTAGCCCCTCGGATTTTATCCGAAGGGCTTTTTTTCTGTTCAGGGGGCAAAAAAGGGGCATAACTTTTTAAAAAAGGTAAGTTAATACAAATACGATTCAGCTAATATAATTGAAAATGATAGAAAAAAAGCTGAATTTATGGTATACTTTAACGTAGGACCTTTTTAGAAATTTTGAAAGAGTATTAAAAATTTAAAATGAGAAAAATTGTTATCAATGGTGGCTTGCCCCTGCAAGGTGAGATTACCATTAGTGGTGCAAAAAATAGTGTTGTAGCTTTAATTCCAGCTATTATTTTGGCAGATGATGTTGTGACTTTAGATTGTGTACCTGATATTTCTGATGTTGCTAGTCTTGTCGAAATCATGGAATTGATGGGAGCTACTGTTAAGCGTTATGACGATGTATTGGAGATTGATCCAAGAGGTGTTCAAAATATTCCAATGCCTTATGGGAAAATCAATAGTCTTCGTGCATCTTATTATTTTTATGGAAGTCTTTTAGGTCGCTTTGGTGAAGCTACTGTTGGTTTACCTGGTGGATGTGATTTGGGACCTCGCCCTATTGATCTACATCTTAAGGCTTTTGAAGCTATGGGAGCTACTGTTAGCTACGAGGGTGATAACATGAAGTTATCTGCTAAAGATACAGGACTTCACGGCGCAAGTATTTACATGGATACGGTTAGTGTCGGTGCGACGATTAATACGATGATTGCTGCGGTTAAAGCGAATGGTCGTACTATTATTGAAAATGCAGCCCGTGAACCTGAAATTATTGATGTAGCTACCCTCTTGAATAATATGGGAGCCCATATCCGCGGTGCAGGGACTAATATCATCATTATTGATGGTGTTGAAAGATTACATGGAACCCGTCATCAGGTGATTCCAGACCGTATCGAAGCAGGAACATATATTTCCTTAGCTGCTGCAGTCGGTAAGGGAATTCGTATCAACAATGTATTATACGAACACTTAGAAGGATTCATCGCTAAGTTGGAAGAGATGGGTGTGAGAATGACTGTATCTGAAGACAGTATTTTTGTCGAAGAACAGTCTAATTTGAAAGCAATCAATATTAAGACAGCTCCTTATCCTGGTTTTGCTACTGACTTGCAACAACCAATTACTCCTCTCTTGTTAACAGCAGAGGGGCGTGGTACCATTATTGATACCATTTATGAAAAACGAGTAAACCATGTTTTTGAACTAGCAAAGATGGATGCAGATATTACGACTACAAACAACTACATTTTATATACCGGTGGACGTAGTTTACGTGGTGCAAATGTAAAAGCAACTGACCTGAGAGCTGGTGCAGCTTTAGTTATTGCTGGTTTGATGGCCGAGGGGCAAACTGAAATTACAAATATCGAGTTTATCTTACGTGGTTATTCTGATATTATTGAAAAATTACGTAATCTAGGAGCGGATATTACACTTGTTGAAGAATAAACCGTAGAGGTGTTTATGAATATTTGGACCAAATTAGCAATGTTTTCTTTTTTTGAAACGGATCGCTTGTATTTGCGTCCTTTCTTTTTTAGTGATAGTCAGGACTTCCATGAGATAGCCTCAAATCCTGAAAATCTTCAATTTATTTTCCCAACTCAGGCAAGTCTGGAAGAAAGTCAATATGCACTGGCCAATTACTTTATGAAGTCCCCTTTGGGAGTGTGGGCTATTTGTGACCAGAAAAATCAACAAATGATTGGTTCTATTAAGTTTGAAAAGCTAGATGAAATAAAAAAAGAAGCAGAAATTGGTTATTTTTTGAGAAAAGACGCTTGGTCGCAAGGGTTCATGACAGAAGTTGTTAGAAAAATTTGTCAGCTTTCTTTTGAGGAATTTGGATTAAAACAATTAGCCATCATTACCCACCTTGAAAATGAAGCTAGCCAAAGGGTTGCTCTAAAGTCTGGATTCCGTTTGACTCGTCAGTTTAAAGGAAGTGATCGCTATACAAGGAAAATGCGTGATTATCTTGAATTTCGGTATGTAAAAGGAGAATTCAATGAGTAAGCATCAGGAAATTCTAAGCTATTTGGAGGAATTACCTGTCGGTAAAAGGGTCAGTGTTCGAAGCATTTCCAATCATCTGGGAGTCAGTGATGGAACGGCTTATCGGGCTATCAAGGAAGCTGAAAACCGTGGAATTGTAGAGACTCGCCCAAGAAGTGGTACTATCCGTGTTAAATCTCAGAAAGTTGCTATAGAGAGATTAACTTTTGCTGAAATTGCAGAAGTGACTTCTTCTGAGGTTCTAGCTGGTCAAGAAGGTTTAGAGAGAGAATTTAGTAAGTTCTCAATCGGTGCCATGACTGAGCAAAATATCTTATCTTACCTTCATGATGGGGGGCTCTTGATTGTCGGAGACCGGACTCGTATTCAATTATTAGCGCTGGAAAATGAAAATGCAGTTCTGGTTACAGGTGGATTTCAGGTTCATGATGATGTCATTAAACTGGCTAATCAAAAAGGAATTCCTGTTTTAAGAAGCAAGCATGACACTTTCACCGTTGCGACTATGATCAATAAAGCCTTGTCAAATGTCCAAATTAAGACTGATATTTTGACAGTTGAGAAACTTTATCGCCCGAGTCATGAATATGGTTTTCTGAGAGAGACCGACACTGTTAAAGATTATTTGGACCTGGTACGCAAGAATCGTAGTAGTCGTTTTCCGGTTATCAATCAACATCAGGTTGTTGTTGGAGTTGTAACCATGAGAGACGCTGGTGATAAGTCACCAAGTACCACAATTGATAAGGTCATGTCACGTAGTCTATTTTTAGTTGGATTATCGACAAATATTGCCAATGTGAGTCAACGGATGATTGCTGAAGACTTTGAAATGGTACCGGTTGTTCGGAATAATCAAACCTTGCTTGGGGTTGTAACCAGACGAGATGTCATGGAAAAGATGAGCCGTTCCCAAGTTTCGGCTCTACCGACTTTTTCTGAGCAGATTGGACAAAAACTTTCTTATCACCATGATGAAGTCGTCATTACAGTGGAACCCTTTATGCTAGAGAAGAACGGTGTTTTGGCTAATGGTGTATTGGCAGAAATTCTGACCCACATGACTCAAGATTTAGTTGTGAATAGTGGTCGCAATCTCATCATCGAACAAATGCTGATCTACTTTTTGCAGGCGGTTCAGATAGATGATATACTGCGCATTCAAGCACGCATTATCCACCATACTAGACGGTCAGCAATTATTGATTACGATATTTATCATGGTCATCAGATTGTTTCAAAAGCAAATGTAACCGTTAAAATTAATTAGAAACTAGGAGAAAAAATGATAACATTAAAATCAGCTCGTGAAATCGAAGCTATGGATAAGGCCGGTGATTTTTTAGCAAGTATCCATATTGGCTTGCGTGATTTGATTAAGCCTGGCGTAGATATGTGGGAAGTTGAAGAATACGTTCGCCGTCGTTGTAAGGAAGAAAATTTCCTTCCGCTTCAGATTGGAGTTGACGGTGCAATGATGGACTATCCTTATGCTACCTGTTGCTCTCTTAATGATGAAGTAGCTCATGCTTTCCCTCGTCACTATATCTTGAAAGATGGTGATTTGCTCAAAGTTGATATGGTTTTGGGAGGTCCAATTGCTAAACCTGACCTGAATGTCTCAAAATTAAACTTCAACAATGTTGAACAAATGAAAAAATACACTCAGAGCTATTCTGGTGGCCTAGCAGACTCATGTTGGGCTTATGCTGTTGGTACACCGTCCGAAGAAGTGAAAAATCTGATGGATGTAACTAAAGAAGCCATGTATAAGGGGATTGAGCAAGCTGTTGTTGGAAACCGTATTGGTGATATTGGTGCAGCCATTCAAGAATACGCTGAAAGTCGTGGATACGGTGTAGTGCGTGATTTGGTTGGTCATGGTGTTGGCCCAACCATGCACGAAGAACCAATGGTTCCTAATTATGGTATTGCAGGTCGAGGACTCCGTCTTCGTGAAGGAATGGTCTTGACTATTGAACCAATGATCAATACAGGTGACTGGGAAATCGATACAGATATGAAAACTGGCTGGGCGCATAAGACCATTGACGGTGGCCTATCTTGCCAATATGAACACCAATTTGTCATTACAAAAGATGGACCTGTTATCTTGACTAGTCAAGGTGAAGAAGGAACTTATTAATAAAAAGTGAAAAGACTGCTGGAAGTTCATTTCTAAAGAATCCAGTAGATCTTTTCATATTAAATAAACGCATTGTATCATGTTTTTAAGTACCTGATATAATGCGTTTTTCTGGTTTTAAAATTCTTACCTCAATATCTTGTACATTATTATCATTTCAAAAAATGAATTTTCTACAATGTTACACTTCAGGTAAAAAATATGTTTCAGATTTTCTGTTACAGAAATAGATATCATTATGAAATAATTATTTTATAATTACTACTATTTCTATAAAAACCACAAAGATATTGGCAAACTATCTGATAAAGAATTATTTCGTGTTGCCAACAAGGCTGCGATGAAGGATTTATTGCCTATCGTGGTTATGACGTTTAATGAATCTTTAAAGATTGCTTTAGAGCCTTATCATTCGGAATTGTTTTTACATATTTTGAACTCTGCTGAACGTGAAAGAAAGTAAAAACGAGAGGGTGTAGAGGAATTATATCTTCTTGATTTTAGTAGTCAATTCGATACTCTCACGACAGAAGATTTAAAGGATTACTTTGATGGATAAATTATCATTGTTTCGCGTTATTATTGTAGATTCTAAAAGAAATCAATTCAGTACATTACCTCTTTTTATTCTTTTTTAAAGGTAAAGCCTTCGCCAAGGATTTCGTGGGCTTCTGTAATAGTTATAAAGGCTTGAGGATCAATTCGATGAATCATTTCCTTCATTTTCACAATTTCATTTCTTCCGACAATACAGTAGATAATCTTCAAATCTTTTTGACTATAGTAGCCTTGACCTGAGATGAAAGTAACGCCTCTACCTAGGTCATCATTAATCGCCTTAGCGAGTTGGTCAGGACGTTTTGTGATAATCATAAATCCTTTACCTGCATAGCCACCTTCGCCAATCAAATCAATGACACGCGAAACGATAAAATCAAATAAGAGCGTGTAGGAAACCAATCTCAAATCTTTGAAGATTAGGAGAATCAGCATGAGAATACAAAAATCTAAGATAAAGAGCAGTTTCCCCATGGATATATGAGTGTATTTATTGAGAATACGAGCTAGAATATCAGTACCACCAGTTGTACCTCCAGCATTAAAGATAATTCCAAGACCAATTCCCAATAGAATCCCAGCTATAAGGGCAGTGATTAGTAAATCACCTTGAAGATCAATATGAAAGGGAATACGTTCAAAAAAGGCCAACCAGGCGGATAAGGCTAAGGTTCCTAGTAAACTAGAATAGAGGGACTTTGCTCCAAAAATCTTCCAAGCTAGGATGAAAAGGGGAATATTAATCAGCAGGTTCATGAGAGAAACAGGGATTTTAAAAAGATAAAAGGTGATGAGGGTAATACCTGTCGCCCCTCCCTCAAAGAGATGATGAGGAACTACAAAATAAGTTAGACCAAAAGCATAGATAGCAGCACCTAGTAAAATGGTTAAAATGGGATAAATTTTTTTAATCATAGGGACCTCTTTTCTTATAAGTAGATTATATCAAATTTTTAAGGAAAATTTGAATGACTCCATTAGGATTTTTAATCTTTTTTTGATATAATTAAAAGTAAGAAAACCAATCTGAATCCTAAAATAGAAAGATTGATACTATGACAAAAATTAAGATTGTAACCGATTCATCTGTTACTATTGAACCTGAACTAGTAAAACAATTAGATATCACTGTTGTTCCGTTATCTGTAATGATTGATAATGTTGTCTATTCTGATGCGGATTTGAAAGAAGAAGGTAAATTTCTTCAGTTGATGCAAGAAAGTAAAAATCTTCCGAAAACAAGTCAGCCACCTGTAGGTGTCTTTGCTGAAGTTTTTGAAGACCTATGTAAAGATGGTAGCCAGATTCTTGCTATTCATATGTCTCATGCCCTTTCTGGTACTGTAGAAGCGGCACGTCAAGGTGCTAGCTTATCTACTGCCGATGTGACAGTTATTGATAGTTCCTTCACTGACCAAGCCCTGAAATTCCAAGTTGTTGAGGCTGCGAAGTTAGCACAAGAAGGCAAAGATATGGAGGAAATTTTAACTCGCATAGAAGAGGTAAAAAAACACACAGAACTCTATATTGGTGTTTCGACTTTGGAAAATCTTGTCAAAGGTGGACGAATTGGCCGTGTAACTGGATTGTTGAGCTCCCTTCTCAATATACGTGTTGTCATGCAGATGAAAGACCATGAATTGCAGCCAATCGTTAAAGGTCGTGGAGCTAAAACTTTTAAAAAATGGTTAGATGAGTTGATAACGTCGCTCTCTGAACGTTCTGTAGCAGAGATTGGAATTTCATATTCTGGTAGTGCTGATTGGGCCAAAGAGATGAAAGAAAGCTTACAAGCTTATGTTGAAAAGCCAATTTCAGTTTTGGAAACGGGCTCTATTATTCAAACTCACACGGGTGAGAACGCTTGGGCTATTTTAGTACGTTACTACTCTTAAAAAAATAAATAAAATGGGAAGAAATAGCGTTTTTAACTTGACCTAAAAGGGATTTTAGGATATGATTATAATTGTTAATTAGAAATTAAATTGGAGGAATCATTAACATGGCAAACAAACAAGATTTGATCGCTAAAGTAGCAGAAGCTACAGAATTGACTAAGAAAGACTCAGCAGCAGCAGTTGAAGCTGTATTCGCAGCAGTAGCTGACTACCTTGCAGCTGGTGAAAAAGTTCAATTGATCGGTTTTGGTAACTTTGAAGTTCGTGAGCGTGCTGCACGTAAAGGTCGCAACCCACAAACTGGTAAAGAAATCACAATTGCAGCTTCTAAAGTTCCAGCATTCAAAGCTGGTAAAGCTCTTAAAGACGCTGTTAAATAATCAGCCTTTAAAAAGCCTATTGTATCAAGCTTTCTAGCTTGGTCAATAGGCTTTTTTGTGTATAGAGGGCAAAAAAGGGGCCAGAATCTGAATGAACTAGTACCGGAAAATCTTTCAAATACAGACTAATTCAAATTGCGTAGCAGAAATCATACAAATGAAATTGATTATAGTAAAATAGGATATGAATTATTAAGAAAGTTGGTTCTTTATTGGAAACGATAGTATTTTCAATCTCCGTTTTTTTAGCAGGGATTTTGTCCTTCTTTTCCCCTTGCATTTTTCCTCTGTTACCAGTTTATGCTGGAATTTTATTGGATGATCAGGAAGGTGCAAAAAGCTTCTCTCTGTTTGGAAGAAAAGTCGCTTGGTCAGGTTTGATTCGAACGCTTTGCTTTATTGCAGGTATCTCTCTCATTTTCTTTATCTTAGGATTTGGTGCTGGTTACCTTGGTAATATTCTCTATGCCAATTGGTTTCGCTATACCATGGGGACGATTATTATCATTTTAGGTTTACACCAGATGGAAATTTTTCATTTTAAGAAATTAGAGGTTCAAAAAAGCTTTACTTTTAAGAAATCAGAAGCCAATCGTTATTGGTCAGCCTTTTTACTCGGTATTACTTTTAGCTTTGGTTGGACGCCTTGTATTGGTCCTGTTTTGAGTTCTGTTTTAGCGCTTGCGGCTTCTGGAGGCAATGGCGCTTGGCAAGGTGCAATCTATACTCTTATTTACACTCTGGGGATGGCCATTCCTTTCTTGCTCTTGGCTCTAGCTTCAGGTGTAGTGATGCCTTATTTTAGTAAAATCAAACGTCATATGATGTTACTGAAGAAAATTGGTGGTTTACTCATTATTTTAATGGGAATTTTATTACTATTAGGACAAGTAAATGTTCTAGCTGGAATTTTTGAATAAAGGAGAAAAAGATGAAAAAAGTAATGTTTGCTGGCTTAAGCCTCTTGTCATTAGTTGTATTGATAGCTTGTGGTGAGGAAGAGACTAAAAAGACTAAAGCACCAGAAAAATCCCCAAAACAACAGCAACAAACGACTGTACAACAAATTGCTGTTGGGAAAGAGGCGCCAGATTTTACCTTGCAATCAATGGATGGCAAAGAAGTGAAGTTATCTGATTATAAGGGTAAAAAGGTTTATTTGAAGTTTTGGGCTTCATGGTGTGGTCCATGTAAAAAAAGTATGCCTGAGTTGATGGAATTAGCTGCAAAACAAGATCGTGACTTCGAAATTCTTACTGTTATTGCACCAGGAATTCAAGGTGAAAAAACTGTTGAGCAATTCCCACAATGGTTCCAAGATCAAGGTTATAAGGATATCCCAGTTCTTTATGACACAAAAGCAACCACATTCCAAGCTTATCAAATTCGAAGCATTCCTACAGAATACCTAATTGACAGTCAAGGAAAGATTGGAAAGATTCAATTTGGTGCTATCAGCAATTCGGATGCAGAAGTAGCCTTTAAAGAAATGAACTAGAATAGATAAAAATCTGATTACAATAAAAGTAGTCAGATTTTTTTAGAAAAAGATTTTATAAATATTCACAAATGTCCTATATTTATGGTAAAATAGAATCATCATTTTATTTTGGAGTCAAAGATGAATATATTTAGAACAAAGAATGTTAGTTTGGATAAAACGGAGATGCACAGGCATTTGAAATTATGGGATTTGATTTTGCTGGGTATTGGAGCCATGGTAGGGACAGGTGTCTTTACAATCACAGGTACTGCAGCAGCAACTCTAGCGGGTCCAGCCCTAGTGATTTCAATCGTCATTTCTGCATTGTGTGTGGGATTATCAGCCCTCTTTTTTGCAGAATTTGCTTCGCGAGTACCCGCTACAGGTGGTGCCTACAGTTATCTCTATGCCATCTTAGGAGAATTCCCAGCCTGGTTGGCTGGTTGGTTAACCATGATGGAGTTCATGACAGCCATATCAGGTGTGGCTTCGGGTTGGGCAGCTTATTTTAAAGGCTTGCTTTCTCAATATGGGATAGCCCTTCCTCAGGCTTTAAATGGTACCTTTAATCCTCAAGCAGGGACATTTGTTGATTTATTGCCTATTCTTGTCTTGGTCTTGGTGACCTCACTTGTTTTACTCAATGCTAAAGCAGCATTACGTTTTAATTCTATTCTAGTTATTTTGAAATTTTCCGCTTTAGCTCTCTTTGTTTTAGTAGGAATCTGGCATATCAAGCTTGATAATTGGAGTAATTTTGCTCCCTATGGTTTTGGACAAATCTATGGTGCTAGTACTGGTATTATGGCTGGTGCGTCCTTGATGTTCTTTGGTTTTTTGGGGTTTGAATCCATCTCTATGGCTGTAGATGAGGTCAAGACTCCTCAAAAAAATATTCCTAGAGGGATTGTCTTATCACTTTCGATCGTAACCATTCTTTATGCCTTGGTGACTCTTGTCTTGACTGGTGTGGTTCACTATAGTCATCTAAATGTCGACGATGCCGTTGCCTTTGCTCTTCGCAGCGTTGGGATTAGTTGGGCAGCCAATTATGTATCATTAGTTGCTATCTTAACCTTGATTACGGTTTGTATCTCGATGACCTATGCCCTATCGCGTATGATTTACAGTTTAGCGCGTGACGGCTTGATGCCTGCTGCCTTTAAAGAACTGACCAAAACAAGCAAGGTACCAAAAAATGCTACTATCTTGACCGGTCTAGCTTCAGCAGTAGCAGCAGGAATGTTCCCTCTTGCTAGTATCGCAGCCTTCTTAAATATTTGTACCTTGGCTTACTTGATCATGCTGGCTTATGGTTTGATTCGCTTACGGAGAGAAAAGGGGATGCCCAAAGCAGGAGAATTTAAAACACCACTGGTACCCTTATTACCAATTTTATCAATCATCATTTGTCTATCCTTTATGTTGCAGTATAATATGGAAACTTGGATTGCTTTCCTAGTTGCATTGTTAGTAGGAAGTATCATTTACTTTTCTTATGGTTATAAGCATTCTACCATAGAAGAATAGAGTGAAAATCTGTTGAGTTGTTGAAACCCAGCAGATTTTTATATGTGAAAGAAATTTCAAATTTTTTCTAAAAATAGCTTGACAGATTAAATTTTTAGGAGTAGAATGTTTACCAGTTAATTAAATAGTTAAGGAGTTATCTATGAAGAAACAAAATTTATTTTTAGTATTGTTAAGTGTTTTCCTGTTGTGTTTAGCTGCTTGTGGTCAAAAGGAAAGCCAGTCAGGGAAAGGGATGAAAATTGTGACCAGTTTCTACCCTATCTACGCTATGGTCAAGGAAGTATCTGGTGACTTGAATGATGTTCGGATGATTCAGTCAAGTAGTGGGATTCACTCCTTTGAACCTTCGGCAAATGATATCGCAGCCATTTATGACGCGGATGTCTTTGTTTACCATTCGCATACACTTGAATCTTGGGCAGGAAGTCTGGATCCCAATCTTAAAAAATCCAAAGTTAAGGTTTTAGAGGCTTCAGAAGGAATGACTTTAGATCGCGTTCCTGGGCTAGAAGATGTGGAAGCAGGGGATGGAGTTGATGAAAAAACACTCTATGACCCTCATACTTGGCTAGATCCTGAAAAAGCTGGCGAAGAAGCTCAGATTATCGCTGACAAACTTTCAGAGGTTGATAGTGAGCATAAAGAGACTTACCAGAAAAATGCGCAAGATTTTATCAAAAAAGCTCAAGAGTTGACGAAGAAATTCCAGCCTAAATTTGAAAAAGCGAGTCAAAAAACATTTGTAACACAACATACAGCCTTTTCTTATCTAGCTAAGCGATTTGGACTCAATCAACTTGGTATTGCAGGTATCTCTCCAGAACAAGAACCAAGTCCAAGACAACTAACAGAAATTCAGGAATTTGTAAAAACCTATAAGGTTAAAACGATTTTTACAGAAAGTAATGCTTCTTCAAAAGTAGCTGAAACTCTTGTCAAATCAACAGGTGTGGGGCTTAAAACTCTGAATCCTTTAGAGGCAGACCCACAAAATGACAAGACTTACCTAGAAAATCTTGAAGAAAATATGAGTGTTCTAGCAGAAGAATTAAAGTGAGGAAAGAATGAAAATCAATAAAAAATATGTAGCAGGTTCAGTGGCAGTGCTTGCCATAAGTGTTTGTTCCTATGAACTTGGTCGTTACCAAGCTGCTCACGTTAAGAAAGATTCTAATCGAGTAGCTTATATAGATGGCAACCAACCAAGCCAAAAGGCAGAAAATTTGACACCTGATGAAGTCAGTAAGAGAGAGGGAATCAACGCAGAACAAATCGTCATCAAGATCACCGATCAAGGTTATGTGACCTCTCATGGAGACCATTATCATTACTATAATGGCAAGGTTCCTTATGATGCTATTATCAGTGAAGAGCTCCTCATGAAAGATCCGAATTATCAGTTGAAGGATTCAGACATTGTCAATGAAATCAAGGGTGGCTATGTCATTAAGGTAGACGGGAAATACTATGTTTACCTTAATGATGCGGCTCATGCGGATAATATTCGGACAAAAGAAGAGATTAAACGTCAGAAGCAGGAACACAGTCATAATCATGGAGGCGGTTCTAACGATCAGGCGGTAGTTGCAGCCAGAGCCCAAGGACGCTATACAACGGATGATGGGTATATCTTTAATGCATCTGATATCATAGAAGACACGGGTGATGCCTATATCGTTCCTCATGGCAATCACTTCCACTATATTCCTAAGAGTGATTTGTCTGCCAGTGAATTAGCTGCTGCCCAAGCCTTCTTATCTGGAAAAGGTGGCCAATTAAGTACGGTTGAATATCGTTCTAGCAGTGCTGAAACAAGATCTACTCTAAGAACGAGTCAATCTGAGACACCTCAAAATCCTGCAACAGATTCTGAAAGTCAAAGTGAGGATTTAGCTAGTCTCCTTCAAGAATTGTACACTTTGCCACTTAGCCAACGTCATGTGGAGTCTGATGGCTTAGTATTTGACCCAGCACAGATTACAAAACGTACTGCAAATGGTGTGGCAGTGCCTCACGGGGATCATTTCCATTTCATTCCTTATTCGCAAATGTCTGCTTTGGAAGAAAAATTGGCTCGAAATCTACCAATTGGAGGTCAGCCAGTTCAAAGTCATTCTGACAATACGAAACCAAGCAGTCTTGAGAAAACAAGTTCAACACCAAGTTCAACCATTAAACCAAACTTTAATCTCAATACGCCGGCACCGAATCGAGCAACTGGAGGTGCCTATACAACGGATGATGGGTATGTCTTTAGTCCGACAGATGTGATTGAAGATACAGGTGACGCTTTTGTTGTACCGCACGGCAATCATTTCCACTAT